>JAGWSK010000403.1 GCA_028869355.1 Alphaproteobacteria bacterium
ATCAAGCGTCTCCAGGTTTACAGCCCGACTCCTGCCCACCGCGAAGCCTTCGCGCGCGAAGTCGCGAAGAACTATGGCATCCAGGTCAAGTCGTGTTAGCGGCCCGAGGAGATTTACGAAGGCGCCGGCATTGTCGCCGCGTGCACCGATTCCGCGGTTCCGGTGCTGGATGGAGCGCGTCTCGAAAAGGGCGCGCATGTGATCAATATCGGCGGCTCCGGTGTACCGGATGCGGAGACGCTCAGACGCATCGACGTGTATCTGCGCTTCGGTGACTCGCCGGCGCCTGCCAGCCGGCCCGACCTTCATCTCGAAGACGAACATCTCGGCTGGGAGGCTCGCGCCGACAAGCCGAAGCGCGGCGACGGCCGCAGCGAAAGAAAGCGCGGGCATGGCATCCTGCTCCGCGACAAACGCATCACGCTCGCGGATTTGAAATCGGGACGCGTGCAGGGCCGCACATCGCGCGACCAGATCACCTATTCCGAACGTGGCAATCTGCAGGGAGCCCAGTTTTTCCCAATCGCCGGATTGGTCTACGAACGCGCCAAAGCCGAAGGACTGGGCCGCGAAATTCCGACCGAATGGTTCCTGCAGGACATACGCAACTGACGTGAAGTCACGCTGGTGGAGCGACTCTTGGCGTCAAGCCTTACCCGGTCGCGCGGAGGACTTTGCCGGCGCGGCGCACGGGTTCTGCCGCGATCAGGACAAAAGCAATGACGCAAGGCTCGGTGCCGCGGTTGGCCCAATTGTGGATGGTGCCGCGCTGCACCAGAACATCGCCGGCTTTCAGGTGGACCAGTGAATCATCCAGCTCCATGTCGATTTCGCCCGAGATCACGACTGCGTAATCGATCGACTCGGTGCGATGAACGCGTGCCGCCACGCCGGGTTCGTAGCGCACAATGCGAAACACCGTTCCATTTGGGTCGGTTGAGCCGACGGAGCGCGCTCCACCGTCCTCAGGACCGGAATTGTCCGCAGGCGACGAGCCAGTGGACCACACGACGCAGCTTTGGTGCTTTTCGCGCCCCGAACGCGGATTGCGGCAGGGTTCGTCGATTGCGACCACCGCCTTGCCGTTTTCATCGTGTGACGTAACCACGCGCCTGATTGTCCATGCCATCGCGGAATCCTTTTGCTATGAGACGTATCGGGAGCGATTTCTTCGGGGGAGTCAAATATGGACCGGCGCAGATTTCTTCAGGGCGCACTGACCGTCTCGGCAGGAGCAGCATTGCCGTCACGCGGGATGGCCGACGAATTGCCGCTCGGACCGCTTCCCGGCACCCGCTATCCGGATCCCCGCATCGAAGCCGTCGACAAACGCTTCAAATACAAGATCGGCAATGCTGCAATCGAGCGGGTCGCGACCGGCATGCGCTGGAGCGAGGGACCGGCCTATTTCCGCGACGGCGGCTATCTGTTGTGGAGCGATATTCCCAACAACCGGATCATGCGGTGGTCGGAAGATGACGGGCATGTCAGCGTCTATCGCTACCCATCCAACGATGCCAACGGCAATACGCGCGACCGCGAGGGCCGCCTCGTCACCTGCGAACACCTGACCCGCAGGATCACGCGTACCGAACACGATGGAAGTATCACTATGTTGATGGACCGCTTCCAGGGAAAGCGGCTCAATTCTCCCAATGACATTGTCGTCGCCGCCGACGGAGCCATCTGGTTCACCGATCCGCCGTTCGGGATTTTGGGCAATTACGAAGGGGACAAGGCGCAGTCCGAACTGCCGGGGAATGTCTATCGGCTCGATCCACGCACCGGGCAGGCGACAGTGGTTTACGTTCCCGATGCAGGTTTTCCCAACGGCATTGCATTCTCACCCGACGAAAAGAAGCTCTACATCATCGTCATGGCATTTCCCGACGGGCGGCCATCGGAAATCCGCGTGTTTGACGTGAATGGAGGAAGGCTGACCAACGCCAAGACGTTCTGCGCCACCATGGGCGGCAACACCGACGGTATGCGGCTCGACACGGAAGGCAATGTCTGGTGCGGCATGGGCAATGGCGATCCGCGCGAAGATGGTGTGCGCTGTTATGCGCCGAATGGCGATCTGATCGGCAAAATCCATCTGCCGGAGACCTGTGCCAATCTGTGCTTTGGCGGCAGGAAGAAGAACCGGTTGTTCATGGCCGCAAGCACCTCTGTGTACGCACTCTATGTCGACACCGTCGGCGCGCTGGTGCCGTAAGTAGAGCGAGAGGCGAGGACGAGGCCCTCGACCAATGTGGTTTGCGATTCTGGACGAAATTTCTGGCGTCGAGACGTTCGCAACGGGTTCGGCCATCCGGGAAATCGCCCGATTACGCAAAGTTTACGGGCGGGGCCGTTGGCGGAAACGCAAGGGGTTCGCCAGCGTTCGGTTAGCAGATGGTTCTGTCCGGTTGGCTGAGTTACACTGGTATGAAGCCGTCGGAATAGGCCGCAAGGAACTGAAGATCAAACGCTTCCTGTAATTGGAACAATGTCCAAAAGCGCACAACTTTTTGTTTGCATTGAGAATCACGGTTACGCGGCTTCACTTGAAAGGCGCAAGATTTATGTCGCCGTGCAGGACCCTGATGCCGAAACGCAGGGGCTACTCCGCGTCATCGACGAATCCGGCGATGATTACCTCTACCCGAAGAACTTCTTCCGGCCGATAGAACTTCCGCAGGCTCTCAAGAAAGCGATTCTGGCCGCAGCATGATCAGATTTTCCCCGCTTGGAGCCCAAGACACTGCTGGCTGCCCCCCTGAGAAGTAAGCGGTGGAACTACTGTCCAAGTGTCTTCTTTGCCTCGACGATGACGTCCGGCGATGTCGCGTAGAGGTCCGCGATGCGGCGTGCGACTTCCTCGCCGGTCATCGGGGTGACGAGTAAATTCAGCCGCATGGCTTCGGCGCGAAAAGCCGGATCAGCAAGCATGGCGTTGAATGCGGTCCGCAGGGCGGCGGCGCGATCGGCGGGCGCCTTTGCCGACATAACAAACACGCGCCCGAGCCGCTCGGGTGCGACAAGGAATTCATACAGTTTGCGCTCGCGTTCGTTGCTCACCAGATCGCCGGCAAATGGAATGCGAGCATCCATTCCCGGCACAAGGGTCGGCGAAAGCCGCACGAGAATATTGATCTTGTTCCCGCGCAGCCAATCGGGAGGAATCGCGCTCCAGCCGCCGCAATCGCCATCGATTTCGCGCCGTTCGACGGCGAGCCGTTTTTCGGCGGCGCCGGCATAGCCTTGTACCGGCCTGAGTTTCACCCCAAACAACTGCTGCAGCATCGCCGCATCAGCATTGCCGGCCGTACCGGCGGCAGTTGCGCCCCAGAACAGCGGCTTGGCGCGGGATTTCAGCGCCTGCCAATCGGCAATGCCGCTGGCCGCCCAAACGTAGCAAACGCGCAAATCCTCACTGACATTACCGATCCAGTTGAATTGCCGAAAATCGACATGGACGCGTTGCGGAGCAATCAACGACTGCGCCAGCAGTTCCGAGTTGAAGATGACCATCGATGTGCCGTCGACTGGCGCGCTCGTCAGCCACGTGACTGCTTTCAGCGATCCCGCACCCGGCATGTTCTGGACCACGATCGCTGGCGCACCGGGAATATGGCGCGCGAGATGGCGCTGAATGAGACGCGCATAGGCATCGGCGCCACCGGCCGGCGGCTCGCCGACGGTGATGGTCATCTGCTTGCCGGCATAAAATGGCTGCGCGCTCTCCGCGGCCGTCAGCGGTGCGGAAGTGATTGCTGCGATTACAACAATTGCGAGACTGCGGGCCGCGAAGCGCATGGCGCAGCATTTTCGCGCGCATTCGGGGCTGCCTGTCAATCAGGACCGATAGGATGGACAGCCTGATCGTTTCTCTTCCGCATCGAGGAGGCGGAGCATCGCCGGCCATTCGAGCACGCCATAGGGACGCCGGGTTTCCGGCCGGTACAGATGCACGGTGCGGGCGAGAACGTCGTCAGGCGGGATGATCCGTTCGGCATTTCCCGCCATCGCGTCCACCTGCGCGCGGCAGGCCATTTCAAGCTGATACATGGTGTTGAAAGCCTGCGGCACGCTCGGCCCGGAGGTCAGGAGTCCGTGAGAGCGCAAAATCAGCGCATCATGCGGCCCCAGCGCTCCGACAATGCGCTCGCGTTCCGCCAGATCGACGGCTGGTCCTTCATAATCGTGATAGCCGATATGGCCATGAAACCGGATCGCCGTCTGGTTCAGCGGCAGCAATCCGCATTTCATCGCCGACACCGCCATGCCCGCTCGGGTATGCGTGTGAAGCACGCATTTCACGTCGGGCCTCGCCTTGTGGATCGCTCCATGGATGACAAAGCCCGAGCGGTTGATGCCGTAGTCCGTGTCAGGCTTCCAGACAATATTGCCCTCGACGTCGATCTTCACCAGACTCGACGCCGTGATCTCCCGGTACAGCAGACCGTAAAGATTGATCAGCAGATATTCCGTGCCCGGAATTCTGGATGTGATGTGGTTGTAGATCAGGTCGGTCATGCCGAACACATCGACAAGCCGGTAACAGGCCGCCAACTCGACGCGTGCCTGCCACTCCGCCTCGCCGACTTCGCCGCGGACCGTCCGGAATTCCGTGCCGTAACCGCTCAATTGTGCGGCGAATAGGTTTTGCTGAACCCGTTGCGCTGGTTGGTCACGGTAAAGGTCCCGTCCTGCTGCGCCGAAACCTTGATCCAGTATGCCTTGCCGTTATGGGCGGGCGGCGGCTGAACGCCCGGCGTTCCCGGCACCGGCGCCTTGATCGGCTGGATCGGCATCACCGCGGAATTGTCATCCGTGAGATTGGCGATGAACATTCCGGGCTGGGTGTATTCCTGGCCGCTCAGCAGCGAGAAATGCATCTGCCACAGGTCTTCAAGACCGGGGGCGCTGTGGATGGACATCATGGTGAAGGGTTCACCGCCCTTGCGCGTGCCATTGTTCATGATCGCAACCCGCGCATGCAGCGGGTGATCCATCACCGGAGAGTTGGATGAATCCTGGCCGTGATGCATGCCGAGGAACAGATCGACCGGTGGCAGCCTTGTGGTCGGGCACATCAGCTTGAATTCCATGTTCCGGGTCAGATCGCCGAGATGGACAGTGCGGAATCTGCCGAAGGTGATGTAGCTCGCCACCGAGCGCGGGTCTTCGATGTTATTGTCGATCGGCTGGAACGAGGCACATTCAGGGTTGCGAGCGCCGGCGCCCGGCAGCGGCGCCGTCACCTCTTCGTTCGACGCCACGATGCGCCAATCCACGCCCTTGAGCGCAATCCTGTCGCCCGGTTTTGCTACGGTGTGTTTTCCGGTGGCGTAAAGCTGCGGATACACCTTTTCGTAGAAATCGGCGCCCCCGCCCGGCTGCATGTTCGGACCATGATCGATGAACTCGCGAACCGGAATCTGCTTCACCAGATCCGCCATGCCGCCGAAATGATCACCATGATAATGGGTGAGGATCAGATGATCGATTTGCGTCAACCCGGCATCATGAATGGCGTCAATTATCCGGTCCGAGTCGCGTTTGGCCGGCAGCTCCCCGGTATTTCCGGTATCGATCAGAACCGACTCGCCCGCCGGCGTCACGAACAAGGTTGCGTTTCCGCCCTCGACATCGATGACATAGATGTCGAGGGTGGTGCGATTTTGCGCCGCTGCTGCAACAGCGGGGATCATTAATGCAACAAGGCAGGCGAGCGCGCGCATGAATTTCCCATCCCTCAAAAATGGCAGCGGGAATGATCCTATGGATGCCGGCGTGAGGCGTCAAATGCCTGTACACCCATGAAGTTGCGCCGGCTTTCGCGCGCGTTCTACGGCGCCATATTTGTTTCCGCAGTGTTCGCGCTCGTGCTGTTTTCCGGCGGCCCCACCGGCGTGCTGGCCGCGATGCCGCTGTAGTATCGCCTTCGGTCTGTTCCATGCCGGCTATGGCCGCGGCTGGCTTGCGGGCAGCATTTGCGGCCGGGGTTCCTTTATCAATATTCGCATGCGGAACTGGCGCTGTTTGCCTCCGTCATTCAACTTTTATCCATTCCACTGTTCATTTTTGGCGCTTATCGCAGCAAGCAACCAGGGGCAAGTCGAGCTGGCGCTTGACGGTTTCGGTAGATCGGTTTCCAATGACCGCCGAAGTGCTCCGGCGTGTCGAGAGTGTTGGCGACGGAGAATTCCGGCAAACCGGACAGGAGCCGCTCATGATCCATACTCACACAACCAGCGAATGTGTCATCACTTGCCCGCATTGCCGGACGGCGAAGGTCGAGGTCATGCCGGCCGACGCCTGCATATTCTTCTATGAGTGCAGCGGCTGCGGCGCTTTGCTGAAGAGAAAACCGGGCAGTTGCTGCGTGTTCTGCTCCTATGGTTCGGTGCCCTGCCCGCCGGTACAGCAGGCGCGCGCCTGCGAAAAGGACATGCGGTCCAGTCTTTACGCATAGGGCTGCGCCGGAAGCAGTGTCCACAAGACAACAGCACTGGGACGCCACTTAGGCCAATTTCACTTATGCCGCGTTCAGAGGAAGTAGCCAGTTCGGCTACGCAGGTGGCTCGAGCGTCCCCATCAGGCTGACAACGGCCAGCACAACCAGTGCAAGCGTGGTCTCCAGAACTATGTTGCGTCGAAGCACATTAAGCGATTTCTCGCGCGTGCCGGACTGCGCCAATGCGGCGCCCAATTGTGGCGTAAAGCGATAGCGGTTCTCCGCGGCGAGCGCGAGCATCGCCGCAAACAGCACCAGCTTCACGTCCAGCAGAAGCCCATAGGGCGAAGTCAGCAGCGCCGTTATGTGCGCAGGCCCGATGAGAAACCAGCTGTTCACAATGCCGCTCAGAAGCAGCAGCGCGACCACGGCCACGCCGATCGATGAAAATGCTTCAAGCCCGCGAAGTGCGGCCTGGGCACCTGTCCGATGACGGATGGATTCGAACAGCAGGGCTGCCAGCGCGAGCAGTGCACCAACCCAGATTGCCGCGGCCAGCAGGTGCACAATGTCGCCCACGAGGTGAATATATCCGGCGGCTCCTTCATCCTTTATTCCGTGGCCCGTCCACGCGAAGCTCGCGACGACGGCGGCGCCGATTGCGGCTTGCACGATCAATGTCCGCCGGTAAGGTTGGATGATCCATGGCGCAGTGATCGCTACGGCGATGAGGATGATCCGCAAAAAGGCAGCCCGCCCGAAGCCGGTGCCGGTCAAGACGGTCCAGATCGCATCCGGCGTAAATTGCCCGGGATCGGAGAAGATCATTGCTGTTTCGGCGAGGACCCACCAGATCGCACCGCCAAAACTGAGGGCGCCTGCGGCGATCACAACGTGCTTCAGCCCACGGCTGCTGCGCGGCAACTGAGAAACCGCGCCCGGACCAATCCCGTAAAGAAAAAACAATGGCGTGCCGAATAGAACAAGGGCGGGCCCGAATTGCAGGAATCGGGCCGCGACAATACCCCAGTCGGCCATGATTGCGGTTACTGTACGCTGAACGAAACCGTGCCGCTCATCTTGTGAGCGTCGTCGCCCATCGACGTCCAGGTGATGGTGTAAAGTCCGGGTGCCAAAGATTGGACCGGCACGGCTGCCAGCGACTTTGCGTCGGGCGCTGCCACTGCCTTGATCGCCACCGGTTTGCCGTCGATATCGGTCAGCTTGAGACCCGACACTTTCATTTCGAGCGCTTCGCTGAAATGCAGAGTGATCTGTTTGGGTGAGCCAATCGTCGCGTCCTTCGCCGGATCCGAACTCACCAGATTGGCGTGTGCAAATGCCTGCGGTGCGGCGAACAAAAAGCAGGCTGAAGCCGCCACCAGGACGGTGAAAATCCGTGCTTTGTTATTGCTGACCATTCTTTTCCTCGTGGTTGTCTCCTCGCCGCGATGTCACTGCGCCGGGACTGTGATCCTGTTTACATCCCCACGGTCCGAGGGGTAAGTGCATAGTATCGCGTATATCGCCGGAAAATGCACCCGCGCGGGCCGGCAGGAAAGCTTACATGCGCGTGAACAAAGGGGTCATTCGTTGAATCGCCGGCGCTTCGTTAAGGGGGTCGCTGCGTTCGGCGCGGCATCGGCATTTTGGCGCGCGACGGCCTGGGGCCAGACAACCACAGGCGCCGGGCCGGCAATCCTGACCGGCGACCGCTTCGACCTGACGATAGGCTCCATCCCGGTCAACATCACCGGCCGGACGCGCGCAGCGACAGTGATCAACGGCTCCATGCCCGGGCCATCCTTAAGCATGCGCGAAGGCGATACTGTGACGATCAACGTTACAAATCGCCTGCGTGAACCGACGTCTCTGCATTGGCACGGCATTCTGCTGCCCAACGGCATGGACGGTGTCCCCGGGCTCACATTCCGCGGAATCATGCCGGGTGAAACATTCACTTATCGATTCCCCGTCCGGCAGTCCGGCACCTACTGGTATCACAGCCACAGCGGCGACCAGGAACAGACAGGAATGTTCGGCGCGCTGATGATCGCGCCACGCGACAAGGAGCCGTACACCTACGACCGGGAGTATGTGGTCACGTTTTCCGATTGGACCGATGAAGATCCGATGACGATCCTGTCCAATCTGAAACAGCAGTCCGACTATTACGATTACCAGCAGCGGACGCTGGCCAGCTTCATCCAGGATGCCAAAGCCGCAGGCGCCGGCGCCGCCCTGCAGGACCGGTTGATGTGGGGCGAAATGCGCATGAGCCCGACCGACATCATGGATGTCACCGGCGCCGCATACACATTCCTGATCAACGGAAACTCACCCGCTGCGAACTGGACCGCTTTGTTCAAGCCCGGAGAAAAAATCCGGCTGCGCTTCATCAACAGCGCGGCCATGACGACATTTGACGTGCGCATTCCGGGATTGCCGCTGACGGTCGTCGCCGCCGATGGCAGCGATGTCGCACCGGTGGTCGTGGGAGAGTTCCGCATCGGTGTCGCCGAAACCTACGACGTGATCGTCACACCGCGTGATGCCGCATTCACGATCTTTGCGCAGGCCGAAGACCGCAGCGGTTACGCGCGTGCCACGCTGGCGCCGCGGCCGGGAATGACGGCCGCGCTCCCGCCGATGGATCCCCGGCCACTGCGCACGATGCAGGATATGGGGATGGGTGCCGGGCATATGCATGGCGCCGCGGCGGCGATGACGCCAAAAATGGCGATGGCGATGGCGGCGGCGATGATGGGTAGCACCGCCAACAACGCGGACCAGGTTAATCCGATGTCGCTGGCGGACAATATCAATGTCGATAACATGGCGATGCAGCCGATGAGCCGGCTTGATGAACCGGGCACAGGACTGGAGGACAATGGCCGGCGCGTCCTCGTGTACTCCGATCTCAAATCGCTCAAAGCGCATCCGGTTGGCGGGCTGAACGAGTATCGTGACATCATTTTCCATCTCACCGGCAATATGCAGCGCTTCGTGTGGGGATTTGACGGCAAGAAATTCTCCGAAGCCGGGCCGGTGCGGATCAAGCTTGGCGAGCGCATCCGCTTTGTACTGATCAATGACACGATGATGGAACACCCTGTCCATCTTCACGGCTTTATTTTTTCGCTGGAGAATGGCCAGGGAGACCGGCTGCCGCTGAAACACACGGTCAATGTCAAGCCGGGTGAGCGGCTGAGCTTTGTGTTCGACGCCGATACTCCCGGACATTGGGCATTCCATTGCCATCTGCTTTATCACATGGACGCCGGCATGTTCCGGACGGTGATCGTGGCATGAACCAGCATTGGCCGGCGGCCCTGATGCTGGCCATCGCGGCGCTATCATCTCCCACCACCGCCACGGCTCAAACCTCGGAAGCCGCGCCTTTCGGATCACCCATCGCCGATGAAACCGTCTGGTTGCATGCCGTCCTCGATCAGTTTGAAGGCCGTCTCGGTGCCAACGACGCTCTGCGCTGGGAAGGCGAGGCATGGACGGGAACCGACGCCGATCGCCTGTGGCTCAAGAGCGAAGGAGAGTTCGAAAAGAGCAAGGTCTTCGATGGCCAGCAGGAAGCACTTTACGACACGCCGCTCTCTGCCTGGTTCGACCTGCAGGCCGGCTTGCGTTACGACCTCGACAGCCAGCCGGGGCGAACCTGGGCCGCCGTGGGCATTGAAGGTCTGTCGCAATATTTCTTCCACATTTCTGCGACCGCATATGCCAGCGATACCGGCCA
>JAGWSK010000404.1 GCA_028869355.1 Alphaproteobacteria bacterium
CCGGATGTTCGCATAGGCCTGCATCATCTGGGCGCGGAATCCCTTCGCGGGTTTGCCGCCGGCGTCGGTGCCGGTCTGGCCGGCGACAAAGACAAGACGATGCGGTCCGTTGATCTCAACCAACTGGCTGTAACCCGTTGGTTGCGACATGCCGGGCGGATTGGAGTGGCGCACATTTGTGCCTGCCTGCGCCTGCGCCGAACCCGATGCCACGGCGCCGGCAGCGGCTGCCGCCGTTACGGCAGTGACAAAATCGCGGCGCGATGCGGAGCGCTCACTGGAATCATCAGAGTCGTTTTGAGATGTCATGGCCGTTACTCCCTTATGGATCGCGCAATTCGTACGCGCGTGAAACAAGGCAACTGGCACACAACTCGCAGGCGTGACACTACAACTCCGTTGTGGAACCGGCAATTCTGCACCTGAGCGGGCTGTACTCGACACACATCAGCGCCGGGCGGGATGAGCGTGCGATACGGCATTTTCGCCATCCGGCGATCCTGCCCGCGGTTTTTTTCACACAATGTGCAGAACGTTCCGGGCGACGTAGATGAGGATCACTGCGCCGGCGATGGAATAGAAGAATCCGGCCGGGTGTAGTGGTTTGCCCGAATTGGAATGCAGTACCAGCCCCAGAAGTCCGGCGACGTACGAACCGGCAATACCGAGCAGGATGCTCATGCCAAGGCTCAAAGGTACAGGACCCGGATAAACGAAGCGGGCGATGATGCCGACAATCAATCCGATCACGAGCAGCCTGATAATGTGCAGCATGAAGCTCTCTCAGTTCAGTGATGGCGCCAAAAATTTAAGCCGAAGTGGCCGCGGCACCAACAGCGCGGAAGCGCTCCGCATTCATTATACCACAACACGCGGGAAGCTTTAGGCGAGCCCTAAATCAGCACCCTGTCGAGCTGCCGTCCGGACGAGAAAAGCGAGACGACCTGGTTTGGCGAGCCATCAGCAGGCCGTGACATGTCACAGATCTGTTCCAGAAAGCTGTGGAACTCACGATCAATTGGCCACGTATGACCGGGTAGGGTGGTCGCGAAAATATGAGTAACGCCACAGAAGAGTACCTCCGGTTTGCGGAATTTTGCACGAGAATGTCGCGCGCCACGCGGTCGGCCCATTTACAGGCGTCCTGGCCGAAGTTGGCTGAGAGCTGGGCAGCCCTGACAAGCCATCCGGCGGGCTCTGCGGAACGGCGGCCGGGCCAATCCTGCCGGAACCAGATCGCGGCTGACGCGCTTGAGACGCCGGCGAGCGGTCATGAAGCTGCATTGCGGGGTGAAGAAACAAACTTGGCTCTCCAGCGATCGGAGGTTGCCGCATGTCTAACGATTACCGATTAGCCTTTTTAGGTTGCCTGGTTTGCGGACTAACCATACTCACGAACCCGGCTGATTCTGCCGGTGGTGTTGCAGCCACGGCCGAGGTTTCGGCAGAATTGGCGCAACCGAACGAGCGATCCAGGTTTTCGGAAGTTGAACGTCGCGCCGCCGCTCAGGAAGGTCTGTCGGAACGGGACAAGGCTTTTCTGATGACGGCAGCCCAAAGCCAGATGCTTCAGTTGGAAGTAAGCAGGGTTGCGATTGAGCGCACGAAGAACCCGCAGATTCGTCACTTTGCCGAGGCCACGGTCGAGTTCGTGGGCAGGGCGAAGGAGCATCTGGACGGTATCGCGCGCGAATTTGGCATGAGCTTGCCGCGAATTCCGCCTGACGAGGTGCGGAACGCGCATCAGGCGCTGGGCAAGGCCGCGGACCCCGATCATGAATATCTCCGCAGCATTCTCGCCGACATCACAAAGGTCAGCGATCTGTACAAAGACGAATCCAGCAATGGCAAAAATCCGGTGCTTGCGCAGTACGCACAGGCGGCATTGCCGCGGCTGCGGCAGCACTACCGCAGCGCCCACGATCTCCTGGTTGGGCGGGGATGATTCACCAGGATTATCCATAGCCTCGAACATATCACGGGAATTTCCCGCCGGGTCGCGGATCGAGAGCGATATCGAAGTGCATGACGTCTGACGGCACCCCGAGTTTCGTATAGAGCGCAATCGCCGGTATGTCGGGGCGGTCAGCCTGTACGTAAATGGCACTGGATCCACGCGATGCGGCTAACATTTTCAATTTTTCGATCAGCGCCGTTGCTATTCCCTTGCGGCGGTGGCCGGCCGCAACTGCGAGATCATAGATGTAAATCTCGCTGCGCTCTTGTTCGAATTTTTGCAGTTCATATGCCGCGAGCCCGCCAACAACTTCGCCATCCTTCAATGCCGCCAGAGCGATGAACTGGCTGTTGCCGAGCAGGCGCTTCAGCCAGGCGGGGCGGGGACGCTTTGCGGTGTAAACGTCGACTTCGTCGAACGCTTCGCCGAACATCGCGTTCATCGCCTCCATCGCCGGCAGATCCATCGGCGTGAGTTGGCGGATCGTAATTCCGTGCATAACTGACATGGTTGGAATTGCCTGCCGCAAAACTCGCGACACCGGGTCAGGTTATTTCGCCAACGCCAATGCGAAAGCGGCGGCAAGTGATGCAATGCGGCTGGTTGACATATTTATCCTCCCACGGATGGGCGAAACCTAACGCGACGTGCAGGCGTGCGCAAACCGGTGCGATCTGCAAGGAACTCCAGAGGCGTAAAGTAGCTGGCTCCGCTGCGGTGCCGTTCGTGTAAGCTGCTCCGCGAAATCTGCCGGCTGGAATCTCTGGATGCTCCTGATCAATAATTCCGACGTCATGAAGGCCCTTGACATGGGACTTACCCTGGACGCCCTCGATGGCGTCTTCCATGAAATGGTCAAAGGCGATGCCACCGGCCTCGGCCGCATGGATCTGTATGTCCCTTCGGGAGAGGCACAAGCCCCATATTACCGTTGGGCGGTGATGGCCGGCGGCAGCCGCGGCGACGGCTATGTCTGTGCCCGTATGCTGTCCGATATGGTGAACTGGCCGCGCGAGCACGGCAGGATTCGCGAAAACAAATATGCGAAAGCTCCGGGGAATTTCTGCGGGCTGCTGTTCCTGTTCAGCGTGAATGACGGAACACCGGTCGCGATGATCAATGATGGCTATCTTCAGCACATGCGCGTGGGCGGTGGCGCGGGCCTGGGAGTGAAATATCTCTCGCGCGAGGACAGTCAGGTTGTCGGCATGATCGGGTCGGGCGGGATGGCGCGAACCTATCTCGACGCCATCTGCCACGTGCGCAAGATCACCAAGCTGAAAGCATACAGCCCGAACGCCGGCAATCTGCGCAACTATGTTCGCGAGATGGAGCAGCGGCACGGCATCGAAGCGATCCCGGCGGTATCGGCGCGGGAAGCTGTGAAAGGCGCGGACATCGTGTCGATTTGCACCTCCTCCAACGAACCGGTGTTCCTGAATGAATGGCTGGAGCCCGGCATGCACGTGACCAATCTTACATCGCCCGATATCGAACCATCGCTTCCGCGCGTGGTCGATATCGCGATGAGAGCCGGCGAGGCGACACCCAAATTGGCGGAGACATCCGATCGGACATTTTACGCGCGTGCGGGCTTTCTCGCTTACGTCGCGGGCAGCGATGCCGAGCGCAACAGCGTGCCGCACGTAAACCTTCCGCCAGATATCATTGCGATGCCGACCCTTGTTGATCTGATCTCCGGCAGAGCGAAGGGAAGGACCAAGGCATCCGAGACGAGTTTTTTCCTGAACGTGGGCGCGATTGGAGCGCAGTTTGAAGCTGTGGCCGCGCGCGTGTACGAGCGCGTGCGCGATAGCGGCCTCGGGCATGATATTCCTACTGATTGGTTCCTTCAGGACACGAGGGATTAGACATCAACGGAGGCAAAAATGGCGGAGGATCAGCACAAACCCGCAGGACCAGACCTGACACAGGGAATAGCGAACAATCTCCTCGCCGATGGCGCGATGCTCGCCGGCCACGCCGGCGAAGATGAAGTGCTTCTCGTCCGCCGCGGAAACCGGATTTTTGCGGTAGGGGCACATTGCACCCATTACCACGGGCCACTCGGCGACGGCCTTGTTGACGGGAATACGGTGCACTGCCCGTGGCACCACGCCTGCTTCGATCTTGAGACGGGCGAAGCACTGCATGCTCCGGCGCTCGCGCCGATTGATTGCTGGGATGTCGAACAGCTTGGCGACAAGATCTTCGTTCGTAAGAAACGTGCGCAACCAAAGCCGAAATCGCGCGCGGTCAAGGGCAGCCCGCCCGGGAAGATCGTGATCGTCGGCGGAGGCGCGGCAGGATTTGCGGCAGCGGAGATGCTTCGGCGCGTCGAATACCAGGGCAGCATCACCATGCTCAGCGAGGATGATGCAGCACCGGTTGATCGCCCAAATCTGTCCAAGGATTATCTCGCAGGCACTGCCCCCGAGGATTGGGTGCCGTTGCGCCCCGACAGCTTCTATTCCGGAAACCAGATCGACTTGCGCCTGGGCGCAAAAGTCGCCGCGATCGATCCGCGCAAGCGCGAAGTCACATTGGCCGACGGTAAGAGTATCGCGTTCGACAGGCTGCTGCTTGCAACAGGTGCAGAACCCGTCCGCTTGTCAATACCGGGCGCGGACCAGCCCCATGTCCATACGCTGCGCAGTCTGGCGGATTCCCGGAAAATCATCGCGAGCGCGGGGAAAAGCCGTCGCGCGCTGGTTCTGGGAGCGAGCTTCATCGGGCTTGAGGTTGCGGCGTCGTTGCGCGCCCGCAATATCGAAGTGCATGTGGTCGCGCCGGAGAAACGGCCGATGGAACGCGTTCTGGGCCCGCAGATGGGTGATTTCATCCGCGCGCTGCATGAAGAGCATGGCGTCGTTTTTCATCTCGAAAATACGGCGAGCGCCATCGAGGCTAACCGCGTAAAGCTGAACAGCGGCGCGAGCCTCGATACCGATCTGGTTGTGGCCGGTATAGGCGTGCGGCCGCGGATTGGATTGGCACAGGATGCCGGACTGGCGATCGAGCGCGGTGTCTCGGTGGACGCGTATCTCGAAACCAGTGCGCCGGGAATTTATGCCGCGGGCGATATCGCGCGCTGGCCCGATGCGCATAGCGGTCAGTCCATTCGCGTCGAACACTGGGTTGTCGCCGAACGTCAGGGCCAGGCAGCGGCGCTGAACATGCTGGGCCAGCGCGCGAAATTTGCCGCCGTTCCGTTCTTCTGGAGTCAGCATTACGACATCCCGATCAACTATGTCGGCCATGCGGAAAGCTGGGACGACATTGCCATCGAAGGCGATATCGCAGCAAAAGATTGCCTGCTCCGCTTCAATCAGAAGGGGCGCACGCTCGCGGTTGTGTCGATCTTCCGCGATGTCGACAGCCTGAAAGCCGAAGTGGCGATGGAGCGCGAGAGGAGCGCATAGCGCTTCCCCTTTGTGTCAAGCCCTGCCATGACACATTGAGTGTCTAGAAATCGGGGGTGTCGGCACGGGGCATTGGGGCCATTTCGTAACTGAAATAGCCATTGTTGTTCTCGGGGCAGATATCCTCGTCCCAGTCGCCACGGTGCTGCAACCGGTAAACCTGCACCGCCGACCAGGCGGTCTTGAAGGCGCCGGGATCGTCGACAGTGATCAGCACCTGCAACGCCTTACCGCCCTCGATCAGCTTGAATCGCTCTATGGCATGGAGCTTGGTGGTGTGCGGCGTCAGGTAATTGTCGACGAAACTCTTGTCATTCATGCCGATGGTGTCAACGACCAACGTATCGCCGCCCTCGTAATGGCCAACCGATTCGCCATACCAGCTCGGTTTGGGATACTTCGAATGCGGAACATTCAGATAAACGTGCCGAACCTCGAAATTGCCCTCATTGATGATGGTGACTTCCTTCGGCCCCTGCAGGAAATAGATCGGCCGGATAAGCGAAAACACTTCGAAGCCGGGAACGCTGGTCGGCCAGCAACGCTCGTGAGCCTGAAACGGGACTTTCCCGGAAAGCACCCATTCATTGGCCTTTCTTAAGCGCTCGACGACCCAGGGCTGCAGAATGGGACTCTTGAGGTCCGCTATGCGGAAAGTCGGCTGCAGGCCGCTGAGATTGCTGTGATAGGGATGTCCTGGATCAGCAGTCACGGGACCGGGCCCCGATGGCGGCGGAAGGAAATCGTCGCCGATCTCAAGCCAGCCCGAGCCGATTCCCGATAGCACGGGGATCGCTGCGTTTTGCGCCGCCGCAGCCGGTAAAATGAAGATCGCTCCGGCGCAAACCAGATACGCACCGAGGCGTCGCGAACATCTCGACATGGATGTGCCTCTTTCA
>JAGWSK010000405.1 GCA_028869355.1 Alphaproteobacteria bacterium
CCTCGCCCCTTGGGGGTCGAGGGCGTCGCAGATCGCCAGCGGCAATTTGCAGCCCGAGCGGCGGCGCGCCCGCGCGTAAGCATTACGCGCGCACCCGCCTACGCATAAAGCTCCGGCGGGCGAGCAGGTGCTAAACTCGGCCGCCGAAGCCTTGGCGAAGGCGGCTGGCGCGCCGGGTGAGGGGCGCGTTTTATTATCTCGATTATAAGACGCGCTGTAACCCGCCACGGCCTACCTTCCTCCTGACAATTGGGATCCCGGCAGGCGTTCGACCGCCAACTTACTGGCGTCGACATCATCGATACAGCCAAGGTTGACTCCGATCATATCGGCGCGCGTACGCGGCTGATGATGCGTATAGATTCCGCAATGCTTGCAGAAATAATGCTTCGCAGCGCGAGTATTCCACTCGTAGCGCGACAGGGCGTCCTCGCCTTTCAACAGCCTGAATTTGTCTTTGGGAATCCGTAACATGACAGCGTTCTTGCGCTTGCACAGCGAACAGTCGCACTGCACGCACGATTCGATATCGGCATCAATTTCGAATTGCACCGCGTTGCAGTGGCAGGAACCCTGATATTTGCTCATTTCACAATTGCCTCATGATGAAACCCGGATCTCGGCGGGAAATTCCGGCGCTCCGCCGGCATCGCGAGAAATATGGCTCACGGTGAGCGCGCGAGAGACATCGAGGACGCCATAGAGATGGGGAAATCGCTCGCCGTTGCGCGAGATTTCCCATTTCAGCGCAACTCCCAACGAATCTGCATCGAATCCGGCAAGCACCGGTTCGCGCTCCGAGGCAAAATATTTCTCGTAGGTCCCGCGCACCTGGGATGCGGCAGAAAGATGGATGAACCCATCGCGGTGATCGTCGGCTGATCCAGTGAACAATCCGGTGCGCACCGCCTCCTGCCATTCCGATTGGCGAAACAGCTTGTAGACACAAACGCTCATGCCTCGGGATAGCCCTGGTATTTTTTAATCAGCGCGAGAAAATCCGCGTTGCGGCCCGACTTCAGCAAATCCTGCAGCCGCGCCGCGCGCTGCTTCATTGCAGTCTCATAGGCGGTGCGAGGCTCGGTCATTGCGATGGCGACGAGCTGCTCGGTAACCTGATTCCGGTAGCGCTTCAGATCATAGGCCGCGGTGGCAAACACATATTGCAGGCGAATCACGAGATTGCCGGGGTCGGCGACGGTCGCGCGCCGGAATGCATCCTCACCCGCATCGATGCGGGCACCATAGACAGTGCGCGCGACAAAACTCCCGCCATTGCGCACGATCTCAAAATGCCAACCGCCGAGTGCTGCCAGACTAAAGGCATCGTTCGGATCATCCGCCAGTGCGTGATCGATCGCCTGTTTGGCCATTTCCGGATAATTCTCGAGCGTTGCGCGCACATAGCCGATAATGCGGGATTCATAGCCCAGCGCGGCGGCGAGATAGACGAACGCATCCGGATGCGTCATGTCGAGCATGATCGAGTGCCGCGCCAGCGCTTCGACCTGCCGAAGGCAGGACAGGCAGGGCGTGTCGCGCAAATTGGCGACGGCGAAAGCTGCCCGTGTTGCGACAGCAAAGCTGGGTCCGTTATTTGCCGCCTCACCGATCCTGATCGCACCCTGGTAATCGCCCATCTGGTAATGTTGAAGCGCAGTGGCTGCATCCTGTGCCTGCGCCTGCGAATTCGCCGACGCGACCAGGACGATCAGTACGGCGATAAACCGGATCATATCTTTGCACCGGGGAGAAAAGCGCCCGAGAGCGCCGTGCGGATCAGCACCGCCGTTTCCGCGCAGCCAAACAGCGCCGCAAATGAACCGAAGCGCGGACCCTGCGTTTGGCCCAGCGCGACCTCGTAAATCGCCTTGAACCAGTCGCGCAGAGGTTCGAATCCGTGGCTCTTGCCGATCTCATAAACCACGTTCTGCACGGTTTCGCCGTCGCGCTGTTCGGCCATATTTTCCAGCGCATCCGCCAGTGCTGCCAGAGCTTCGCGCTCCTTCGCTGTGGCCGCACGATAGCGCTTTTGCGGCTTTACAAAATCCTCGAAATATTTGAGCGCATAGCCGACGAGCCGATCGAGACCGGGGTGGGTCGCCGGACTCGCGCCCGGTGCATAGGCTCGAATAAACCCCCAAAGCACATTGCGGTCCTGCGCTCCCGAGGCACTGACCAGATTGAGCAGCAATGCGAAGCTGGCGGGATAATCCTCGGCGGACGGTGAGCCGCCCTGGATGAACCACACGGGATTTTCGAAAGCAGCGGCTTCGTTGGCTTCACGCCGGTACTGGGCAACGAAGGCAAGATAGTCGTCCACTGATTTGGGGATCACATCGAAAAACAGCCGCTTGGCCGCCCTTGGCTTCTGGAACATGAAGAAGGCCAGACTTTCCTCCGGCCCATAGCTAAGCCATTCGTCCACGGACAAACCATTGCCCCGGGACTTCGAAATCTTTTGGCCGGCCTCGTCGAGAAACAGTTCATAGCTTAACGTCTCAGGCGGTTCACCGCCGAGAATGCGAACAATCCGCGTGGACAATTCGACGGAAGGAATCAGGTCCTTGCCCGACATTTCGTAATCGACGCCGAGCGCAAACCAGCGCATTGCCCAATCCGCCTTCCATTGCAGTTTGCAATGGCCGCCGGTCACCGGCACTTCCGTGCGCCTGCCCTCATCCTCATACACCACAGTCCCGGCGGCAGTATCCCAGGCGATGATAGGGACCTGCAGGACCTGTCCGGTCCGCGGGCACACCGGAAGGAACGGGCTGTAGGTCGCGCGCCGTTCCGGTCCGAGCGTCGGCAATACGACGTCGCGCACTTCCTCGTAATGCCCAAGCACCGCGAGCACCGCCTGATCGAATAACCCGCTGCGATAACAGTCGGTCGAGCTGAAAAACTCATAAGAGAAACCAAAGCGGTCGAGAAACGCCTGCAGCCGGGCATTGTTGTGGGCGCCGAAGCTGCCATGCGTGCCAAACGGGTCGGGGATGGATGTCAGGGGTTTGCCGAGATGCTCGCGCAGCATCTCCTGGTTGGGGACATTGTCGGGGACCTTGCGCAAACCATCCATGTCATCCGAGAACGCAACCAGACGGGCCGGAATGTCGCTCAGTTCGTGAAATGCCTGCCGCACCCAGCTCGTTCGCGCAACTTCACCGAAAGTGCCGATATGCGGCAAACCGGACGGCCCATAACCGGTTTCGAACAGCACCGTATCCAGCGCGCGTCCGGCCTTCTGCCGGCGTTCAATACGAGCAAGGACTTTTCGCGCTTCTTCAAAGGGCCAGGCGCGGGCGGCCAGCGCAATGTCGCGGCGTGAGCCGGAAGCCATCAGTAGACCTTAACGAACAGGATCGCGCCGGACGCTACAGTATCGGCGTTGGAAATCAATTCACTCACGTACCATCATGTGTCGATCAGGGACAGCCAGTCATCTTCGGAGATGACTTTGACGCCAAAGGCCTCCGCATTCTTCAGTTTCGACCCTGCGCCGGGTCCCGCAACCACCAGATCGGTCTTCTTCGAAACCGAACCTGCAACTTTGGCGCCCATCGCCTCGGCCCGGGCTTTTGCTTCATTGCGCGTCATACGTTCGAGCGTGCCCGTGAACACCACCGTTTTGCCGGCCAATGCGCTGTTGGCGTGGGCCGGCGCGGCAAAATCGCCGACCTCAACGCTTTCGAGCAGGTGCGTGATCGCCTCGCGGGTGTGCTGTTCGTCAAAGAATGACTTGATCGCCGCCGCCATCACATCGCCGATGCCTTCGATGTCATCGAGATCTTCAACGGCATGACCGCTTTCCATGGATGAAAGAAACGCTTTGAGAGAATGGAAATTACGTGCGAGCAGACGCGCTGTGGTTTCGCCCACATGCGGGATGGACAGCGCCAGGATAAAGCGATCCAGCGAAATCTTCCGCCGCGAATCGATCGCGCGAAAAAGTTTGCGCGCGGATTGCTCGCCCCAGCCGTCGCGTTCCATGATGGCTTTGGCGCCATGGCCATATCGTTCTTCAAGACGGAAGATGTCGGCAGGCTCACGCAGCAGCCCGTCCTCGAAAAATTCCGCGAGCGTTTTCTCTCCCAGCCCCTCGATATCGAAGGCATCGCGCGAGGCGAAATGGCGAAGACGCTCCACCGCCTGCGCCGGACATGACAGCGTGTTCACGCAGCGCCGCGCGGCCTCCGGTTCACCGGTCTTGGGGTTGATCTCGCGGGTCGCATGACTACCGCAGATCGGGCAGCGATCCGGCATTTTGTAACGATGCGTACCTTTAGGCCTGCGCTCCAGCACGACACTGACGAGTTGCGGAATGACATCGCCGGCGCGCTGCACGATAACGGTATCCCCGACCCGCACGTCCTTGCGCGCAACTTCATCCTCATTGTGCATGGAGACGTTTTGCACAACCACGCCGCCGACCGTGACAGGTTTGATGTGCGCAACCGGCGTCAGCGCACCGGTTCGTCCGACGTAGACCGCGATGCGCTCGACGCTACTTTCGGCCTGCTCGGCCGGAAATTTGTGCGCAATGGCCCAGCGCGGACTGCGCGACACGAAACCCAAACGGTTCTGCAAGTCCAGCCGGTCCACCTTGTAGACCACACCGTCGATATCGTAACCGAGATCGGCGCGGCGGTGCTGCACGGACTCATAGAATTCTAGCGCTTCATCGACGGTGCGGCAGCGGCGGGTCAGGGGATTTACCGGAAAGCCCCAGGACTTTAGCGCCTGCAACACTTCCCAATGAGTCGCAGCGGGAAGTTTAGAGACTTCGCCCCAGTGATAGGCAAAGAAGCGCAGTGGCCGCTTCGCAGTGATTCCGGGATCGAGTTGCCGCAGCGAGCCTGCCGCCGAATTGCGGGGATTGGCAAAAATTTTCTCGCTCGCGCGTTCCTGACGCCGGTTCAGTTCGGCGAAATCGGCGTGGCTCATATAAACCTCGCCCCTGACCTCGAAAAACTCCGGCATTCCGCTACGGACGATTTTCGGCACATCGGCAATCGTCCGGACATTCGCGGTGACATTCTCACCTTCGGCGCCATCGCCGCGCGTCGCAGCCAATACCAGCCGTCCGTGTTCGTAACGGAGACTCGACGACAAACCGTCGATTTTCGGTTCGGCCACCAGAACCAGTTGCTCGTCCGCCGTCATCCCGAGAAAACGGCGCACCCGGGCAACGAAATCGACGATATCTTCTGAGGTGAATGCATTATCGAGCGAAAGCATCGGCCGCGCGTGGCGGACTTTTTCGAAGCGTTCTGCCGGCTTCGCGCCCACCCGTTGCGACGGACTGTCATGCCGGATCAGTTCCGGAAAGCGTTTTTCGATGTCGTCATTGCGGCGGCGAAGCGCATCATATTCAGCGTCGGAAATGTGCGGCGCATCTTCCTGATAGTAAAGCCGGTCGTTCTCAGCGATGTCATGTGCCAGCCGCGCAAGTTCGGCCTTCGCCTCGTCCCCGGTCAGCAGCTCCACCGGTTTTTCCGGCGACTTGCTCACGCGCGAGCCCGCTTCCGCTGCGGCAACATCGCGCTCGCTTCGGCCAGCAATCGCCGCGCTGCGGCTCGCGCTTCATCGGTGACGCTCGCGCCCGACAGCATCCGCGCAATCTCCTCAACCCGCTCCTCCGGCGAAAGCATCTGTACGGACGTTGCACCGCGCGCACGGACAATCCGGAAATGACGTGCTGCGCGGGCCGCAACTTGCGGCGAATGGGTGACGAGAAGCACCTGGGTATTTTGCGCCAGCCTTTGCAGGCGTTGGCCGACTGCGGCGGCGACCGCTCCACCAACACCGCGATCCACTTCGTCGAAAACCATTACCGCGGGCGGGTTGGATTCCGCCAGCGCCACTTTCAGCGCCAGCGCAAAGCGCGCGAGTTCGCCGCCGGACGCGATTCGAGTCAGGGGCCCGAAGTTGGCTCCCTCGACGGTTGCGATTTCGAATGTGACCCGATCCAGACCATTCGTGGTTTCGCCGGGAAGCGGCGCCAGGGCGACGCGGAATTTCGCGCCTCCGAGCTTCAGAGGAGCGAGTTCCTTCGCCACCGCATCATCCAACCGCTTCCCGGCTTTGGCGCGAGCCGAAGACAGTTTCGCGGCGGCGCTGCGATATGCTGCGAAATTGCGCGACAGTTCCGCTTCCGCGGCCTCGATGGACGCTTCGCCGGATTCGAGCGCGGTTAGCTTTGCTTCGAATTCCGCAGCGAGCGCGGGTAATGCATCCGCAGCGACATTGTACTTGCGGGCGGCGGATTTCAGCGCGAACAGCCTTTCCTCAAGCTGTTCGAGCTTTGCCGGATCCGCATTCAGGCGCGTCAGCAATTGTTCGAGCCCGGAGCGCGCGTCCTGCACCAGAATCAGTGCCGATTCGAGTGCTTCCTCCGCCGGTCTCGTGGCATCACGGCCTTGTTCCGGGAGACGGGATAACCGCCTGAGAGCATTGCCGAGCTTCACTTCGGCCCCGCTATCGCCGCCGACAAAATCAAACGCCGTGGCGATGTCCTGGGCAAGGCGACCGGCATTCATCATCAGGGCGCGCGTGGATGCGAGTTCCGCTTCTTCACCGGACCGTGCGGCCAGCTTCGAGAGCTCATCGGATGCGAATCGCAGGAATTCGGATTCACGTTCGGCCGCGTCTCGCGCGTTTCGCAATTGTTCAAGGCGCGCTTTGGCGGTTTGAACCCGCATAAAATCATCCGCCACTTCCGCGGCCAGCGCTTCATTACCGCCGAAGGCGTCCAGCAGCGCGCGATGGCTTCCCGGATCGAGCAGACCACGGTCATCGGCTTGTCCGTGTACCTCGACCAGCACAGCTCCAATTTCGCGCGCAAGCTGGACTCCAACCGGCTGATCATTGATGAATGCGCGGCTACGGCCATCGGCCGATACGACACGGCGGAGGACGAGTTCACTGTCTTCGTGAACGATCCCGCTTTGGTTCAAAATCGCTCGCGCCGGGTGCTTCGGCGGCAATTCAAAACCCGCAATGGATACCGCCTGTTCGGCGCCCGAACGCACGCAGGCACGGCCGTTGGCCCGTTCGCCCGCGGCAAGCCCGAGCGCATCCAGCAAAATGGATTTTCCGGCGCCGGTCTCGCCGGTCAGAACATTCAGGCCGGCGGAGAACAACAGTTCAGCGCGCTCGATCAGGACAATGTCGCGGACGATCAGTGACGTCAGCATGGGGGACTAGTTCGACACTTTGTCGCGCATTGTTGCCCCTCTCCGCCATCGCGCGGATAACGATCACCGTATGACGCGCAGCTATGTCCTGCGCGATTTGAACACGGTTAGAATACCGCGTGATAGGCCTTGCTGATCCAGGATTCCTTGTCTTCCTGAGGCGCGAGATTCTGGTTGGTCAGCAGATTATAGGCATCCATGTACCAGTCGCTGCCGGGATAGTTGAACCCAAGGACGGCGGCCGAAGTCTGCGCTTCCCTGACGATGCCGAGCGACAGATAGGCTTCCGTCAGGCGTTCCAGCGCTTCGGGTGCATGCGTCGTGGTCTGGTACTTGTCGATCACCGTACGAAAGCGATTGATTGCCGCGATGTAATCGCCCTGCCGCAAATAAAAACGGCCGATGGTCATCTCGCGCCCGGCCAGATGATCGCGCGCCAGATCCATCTTCAGCCGTGCATCGCGCGCATATTCCGTGTCCGGATACCGCTGGATCAGATCCTGAAGCGCGGTCAGCGCTTCCTCGGTCTTTCCCTGATCGTGATTGACGTCGGCGATCTGCTCATACAGAGAAATCGCCTTGAGATAATAAGCATACGGAACATCCTTGTTGCCCGGATGCAGCTGGATAAAGCGGGATGATGCATCGATCGCATCCGTATAGCGATTGCCCTCGTAATAGCAGAATGCCGACATCAGAATCGCCCGGCGCGCCCAGACCGAATAGGGATGCTGCCGCTCGACCTCGTCAAACTGGCGGCCGGCATTCGGCCAATCCCCTCTATTGATAAGCTTCCAGGCGTCGGAATAAATCTGCTCGATGGGGCGCTCGACATACTGCGCCGACATCTGATCGTCACCGGCACATCCGGAGAGCGCGGTTGCGCTTGCTCCCAGCGCCGCGGCAGCAGCGATGCTGACGAGGTTTTTCCTCACCCGTCGCGCCGATTCTTTTCCCAGAACGCCAGATTCGAACATAAACTTCAGAGACATAGCCTTGTCCATGCGGGGGGCGCGCAGCCGAGGACGCTGCGATTTCGGGGCAGTTATGCCATTGCTGCCGGGCAGCGGTCCAGACGGGGGACGAACGGCTCCGCGTGCCGCATGACAACCTCTCTTTGTTCGCGCAATTGGCGCATTGAAGCGCACGTGCCGGCGTTACCCAGTCGCAACCGTCGCGCTTCCCGTCGACGTTGCTTCGGTGGCGCCGCGCAAAACGGGACTAAAATCCCCAGGATAAAAGCATGCTGAAATGAACGTCAGAAGACGGGCGACTGAACGTCTACGTAAAGCGCCTTCAGCGGAAACATAAGCGAGCCAAGACGAGACCTAAAAAGCGGGATCCCGAGCGCTCACAGGCGATGAGCCTTCATCTCCGCATCCGTTCCAGTTTCAGCATATTCAACCATAAATAGCACATTTGTGTCATAAATGTACATATTTATGCGATATTCGTTAAACATCGCTCATATTGAGATATTTTGTTGCAATTTATTGAATTCATGACACAGTTTAGGGACATTTGATCCAGTTCAGCCACAATTCACCGGAGGAGATGCATCTTCTGGTTTCATACCAGGGCCAAGTGGCGAGAAACACAGAGTAATCACTCCAGGGGATTGGCGCTCAAAAGCGGGCGGAGGGGGACAATGAATCTGAATACGGCACGTTTTGCCGCCCTTATGGGCTCGGCATCTTTCCTATCTCTGATAACGGGGTTGGCTGCCCATGCAGAAATGGCTCCGGCCGAGACTGCGCCGACGCTGCTCACTGTGGCCCAGGCCCAAGTGGCCCAGCCCGCGCCGGCCCAGCTAGCGCAGGCGGAGATGGCGCAAGCCGCGCCCGAGACCGTCCCCGAGCAGGTACTTATCACCGGATCACTCATTCATGGTACGGCTGCTGTCGGCGTGCCGGTCACCAATCTCGGCGTTCAGGATTTCACCCAGACCGGCAATACAACGATTGGCGATCTGTTCCGGACAGTTCCTGAAGCGACCGTTGCGCCGGGCCCTTCGGCGGTGCTCTCGGGGGGCCACCAGGAACGCGAAACCCGGGTCAATATCAGGGGGTTGGACCAGACTGGCCCGCGCACACTGCTGATGGTGGATGGCATCCGGTTTCCTGCGCAGGCGGACGGCCTGTGCGCCATCGACCCGTCCATTATTCCCTCACTCGCCCTGGACCGCGTGGACATTCTCGCCGATGGCGCGTCGGCGACATATGGGTCGGATGCCATCGCCGGCGTCATCAATGTTGTGCTGAAGCGCAGTTTTGACGGCGCCACTACGCTGCTGCACACACAGACGTTCACCGATGGCGGCGGATTGCAGTTTCAGGCATCACAATTGTGGGGCCGCACATGGGAGGGCGGCGACGTCACGCTGACCTATGAGTGGATCAATAGCGACAAGGTCAAGGGCACGGTCCATTCGAACTTCACGGGCAATTACACGCCGTGGGGCCTGGATAACGAGATTCCGATCGGAGTCTCGATGCCGGGCACAATTTCGGTCGGTAAGCCGAACGTCAATAATGGCGCGGGCGTATCGGGCCGCGGCACAATCTGCCCCAACTGTTATGCTGTGCCGAATGGGACAGGCGCCAATTTCAACGCAAGTCTCAACAACGGCCTCGGTCCCTTGTTGCCGGGGCAGGCTCCGGTCCTCAACTGGTCGAGTTTGACCGCGGGTACCACCAACGAAGTCGATCCGCAGCATCAGGGCTGGGAAGACGGCGCGGAGCAGTCGAATCGGATCGTCGGCACCTTTGATCAAAGGCTGTTTCCCGGAGTTTCGTTGTTCTTCACCGGCTTTTATTCCAATCGGCGGGTCGAGGAATTGCTGCCGGCCGAATACAGCAACGCGATTCCAAACGAGGTCCAAACCTACGCGGTTCCGACGACCAACCCGTACTACCCGGCCGGCGCGCCGAACAATCTGCAGGTCTCCTATGACCTCACGCGCGAAATCCCGCCGACAATCCCGGCCTATGAATTATCAATGCGTTATTCGTTTGGCTTCAACCTCGACCTGCCGTTCGGCTGGACCGGCCAGATCTATGACTCGCGCAGTTATGAAACGAACCAGTACACGGTCACCACGGTCAACACCAATTCCGCCAAGGTTGCTCTTGGCAACACGGTCAGCGGCGTCACCAAACCGGCGAGCATCCCCTATTTGAACCTGTTCTGCGATCCGGTGGCGTTTCACTGCAACGCGCCGTCGACGCTTGCCTATATCACGGCCACTCATTTTCTCGGCGACCATTATTCAATCGAAGAAAAGGGCGGGCGGTTCGACGGGCCGCTGTTCGATTTGCCGGCCGGCCAGATCAAGGCGGCCGTCGGCGGCGATTACGAATCCGACAATGTGGTGGCCTATACCGCGAACAATGGGGGCGAGCTACCGGTCCCGGGCAGTACGACGGCACCACCGCTGACGCCTCTTTATGACTCGGAGCCCTACACCGTCTGGGCGGCGTTCACCCAGGTCGACATTCCGGTGTTTGGCGACAATTTCAATATTCCGCTGGTCCGCAAGCTCGACATCGAAGGATCGTGGCGCCATGACCAATATAACAGCCCCAATGGCGCGCTGAAGGGAGGCACCAGCAATCCCAAACTCGCGTTCACCTGGCTGGTGGACGAATTGGCCGGCGTGACCATCCGCGGATCCTGGGGCACGTCATTCCGGTTTGCCAATGCCGGCGAATATTCGACCATCGCCAGCGACGCGAATGGCGCATACAATTTCCCGAGTTTCACTACCCTTGCAATTCCTTGCCTCGGCGGGAAGGCGAACGCCGGCAGTATCGCAGCCGATCTGGTCGCGGCCGGCTTTGCCTGCGGTTCAACGCCGAGCGGTATCGATTGGGGGGGTGGTCCGCATCCGGAATTGCGCGGCTACACGACACCATCCGGTCAGGCGGCAACCCGCGAAGGCGGCACGGCACTGGCGCCGGAGACGGCGATTAACTACAGCATCGGGGCAGAATTCGCGCCACAATTCTCCCTGTTGCGCGGTTTGGACGTGCAGGCGACCTATTACAGCGTGAAGGTCAATGGCACTATTCTGGGATTCCTTCAGCTCAGCTCAGCGACTTTTGACAACCCGGCGGAGCGCTTCCACTTCATTCTGCCGAGCGATGTAGGCTGCCCGGTTGCGGCCAACGCCGCTCCGACAACTTGCGCGCCGTTCGAAAAAATGGCCGCCGCCGCTTTGCTTGACCGCAACAGCTCGATCGACATCAGCCAGCAGAGCAACGTCGCTTGGCTGGACGACGGCAGCAGCGTCAACTCCGGCTTTCAGCATGTCTCCGGCGTGGACTTCAACGCGAGCTATGATTTCGATGCTGGCGATTTCGGCGCCTGGAATACCGGGATCACCGGCACCTATTATCTGCATCGGTTTTATGCCACCGAAGGCGGCGTCGCACCGGTTGATGTTTTCCATGATTGCAATGAACAGCCGGCCGGCGGCATTTCCCAGGGCTGCCCCGCGGTGGGGACCACCGGCAATGCCGGCGCGCCGCGACTCGTCTATCGGGCACGGCTCGGCTGGAGCGCCGGGCCTTATTCCGTCACCGGTTTCATGAATTTCCAGTCGCATTATTTCACCGGCTGGACCGTTCCACCGAACGTGAATTTTCAGTGTACAACGGCCGGCGGCTCGGTTGGCGGCGGAACATTGCCCTGCGCCATCAGCAACTGGAGCAACATCGAGCCGGACTTCATCACTTTCGATCTGTCGCTCGGCTACAACACAGGCGACCTGCCGGCCAATCAGTATCTGAAGAATCTGACCATCCAGCTGGTGATTCAGGATTTGCTGGATAAGCATTCGCCATTCGAATACGGGCCAAGCTTCAGCGGGCGCCAATGGGCCGCTTACGATGTCAACAGGCCGAATTTCGGACGCACCGTCGGACTGACACTGGTGAAGAACTGGTGATCTCCGTGGTCCCTCTTATTCAAGCTTCAGCGGGAGTCGAGCATGTCAGACGTGGACCGATTGGCCCATAAATGGGTTAAGTGCCTCTTGAGAAGCGAAATGATCAAGCACGGTGTCAGCTATGCCGATCTGGCAAAACGCCTGGCCGATATCGGCGTGATCAGGCCAAAGGCCGCATTGCGGAGCAGGGTAACGCGTGGCACCTGCAGTGGCGCATTCCTTTTTCTGTGCCTCACAGTCATTGGAACCGAGAATGTGAATGTCGATCTTTACGACTTCATCTCCGGAGCTTTATCGAGGGATCAACAAGAAGGACATATCGGGCGGAGAATACGGTCAGGGCCCAAGTACAAGCGAAGAACGCTGCCGATCGGCACGGAACATGATGAATTGGCTTCAGAGCCAGCACCGGAAATAACGCCGCAAAAACTGACGTGGGACGGCCCGGTCAGGTTTCCGTGAGTTTTGAACCCGCGTTGAGAAAAATCTGACACCCGCTTGGACCAAAATTCTACGCAGCAATGCGCTGGTAATTGTCAGGATCCGAAAACAGCCGGCGCAGAACTGCGGCATTGAGCGCGTGACTGGAGCGGTGCCCTTCAAATCGCGCGATGACCAGGGCACCGGCAAGCTTCAAGTCGCCGACGGCATCGAGGATTTTGTGCCGCACAAACTCGTCCCTAAACCGCTGCTTGCCGGGATTGCAGAGGTGATCACCATCAATCACCAGTGTGTTTTCGAGGCTGGCCCCGCGGGCAA
The DNA here is from genome assembly GCA_028869355.1 of Alphaproteobacteria bacterium. Lineage (GTDB taxonomy): Bacteria > Pseudomonadota > Alphaproteobacteria > Micropepsales > Micropepsaceae > CAIYRG01. The sequence continues at coordinate 12,904 of JAGWSK010000405.1, forward strand.
ACCCGGCCTGACGCAACGCGTCTGCCCGATCGAGAAAGCCGAAAGTTCGTGCTGGACCAATCTCACGCCGGAAAGTGGCTTCGTTGAACTTGCACTCGAATGTCTGATGCCCGATGAGCGTCCCGGGAAAGTCGATGTCGAACCTGAACTCGGGCTCCGGCGATGGCAACAGATTCACGCTCGCATTGGCTGACTGCACGGCCACCGGCCGTCGCACGATGATCGTTTCGCACACCTGATCCAGCTCGCACGTGCCGGCTTGATCGAGCAACTGCAAAAATGACAGTGCATCGCCGTCGAGAAAGGGTGGTTCGGGGCCGTCCAGCTCGATCATGCAATCGTCGATGCCGGCACCGGAAAGCGCAGCCAGCAAATGTTCGGTCACTCCGACGGAGACGCCGTTCTCGCCGATGACCGTTGCAAAGCGCGAATCGAGAATGTTGTTCCAGAGTGCGGTGATGACAGGGCGCTGGGGCAAGTCGCTGCGGCAAAACCGGATGCCCGTTTCGCCGGCGGCGGGACGAATGCGCATTTTGACCGGGATTCCGGCATGCAGTGCGACGCCTTCGACCGCAATCTCACGCGCGACCGTCCGGCGTGGCACCATCAGGAACCGGTCCTTTGCCGCTTCAGAAATGCCGGTATTTCGAAATTCTCGCCGGCATTTGCGAAC
>JAGWSK010000406.1 GCA_028869355.1 Alphaproteobacteria bacterium
CCTGCCTTCGAAAACGAGCCTCTGATCGCGGAGACCGGCTTCCGCGAATATGACGCCCGCTGGCTTTACCCGCAGGAAATCAATCTCATCGGAATGCAGGCGCTGGGGCTGGCACTCGGCACATTTTTCCACGAATGCGGCGTCCAGCCGAAAGTCGTGGTGGGACATGACTTTCGATCGTACTCGCTCACGGTCAAACAGGCCCTGACCCTGGGACTGATGGCGGCGGGCTGCGAGGTGCACGACATCGGCCTTGCTCTGTCGCCCGTGGCTTATTTTGCGCAATTTGCTCTTGATGTCCCCTGCGTCGCCATGGTGACCGCCAGCCATAACGAAAACGGCTGGACCGGCGTCAAAATGGGCGCCCACCGGCCGCTGACCTTCGGGCCCGAAGAGATGCTGCGGCTGAAACAGATCGTGCTCTCGGATGCAGCGCGCGAGCGCAGCGGCGGCCGGTATATCCGTGTCCGGAACATGCGTGAAACCTATCTCGATGCCGTGACGCAGGGGCACAGGCTGTCGCGGCCGGTCAAAGTCGTCGCGGCGTGCGGAAACGGCACGGCCGGCGCGTTTGCGCCCGAAGCGTTGCACCGCATCGGCGCCGAAGTCGTGCCGATGGACGCAAATCTCGACTGGAATTTTCCGCGCTACAATCCCAATCCGGAAGACCTGCACATGCTGCATGCGATGGCCGGCATGGTGCGTGCGGAAGGCGCGGAGATCGCGCTGGGATTTGACGGCGACGGCGACCGTTGTGGTGTCGTGGATGGTCAGGGCCGGGAGATTTTCGCCGACAAAGTGGGCGTGCTGCTGGCGCGGCATCTTTCGGAGCGGATTCCGCACGCGAAATTCGTCGTCGACGTCAAATCGACCGGCCTGTTTGAAACCGATCCGGTGCTGAAGGCCAATGGCGCATCGGCGGATTACTGGAAGACCGGCCATTCCTACATCAAGCGCCGCACGGCCGAAATCGGTGCGGTGGCCGGCCTGGAGAAGAGCGGCCATTATTTTTTCAATCCGCCATTCGGCCGCGGCTATGACGATTCCATCGTCGCGGCCATCGCCATCCTGGAAATGCTCGCATCCGCAAAGCGCACGATTGCCGAACTGGCCGACGATCTGCCGCGCACCTGGAGTTCGCCGACGATGTCGCCCTTCTGCCCGGATTTGCGCAAATACGGTGTCGTCGATGCGCTGACGAAGAAATATGCCGATCTTCAGGCCGGCGGCGGAAAGATCCTGGGACAAAAGATCACGCGGCTGGTCACCATCAACGGCGTGCGCGTCACTCTCGAGGACGGGACCTGGGGGCTGGTGCGGGCGTCATCGAACCGGCCCTCGCTGGTGGTCGTTTGTGAGAGCCCGGTCTCGGAGAAAGCCATGCACGCGATGTTCCATGACATCGACTCGCGGCTGAAGGAATTTCCCGAAGTCGGCGAATACGACCAGAAAATCTAAAACAGCTTGTCATCAGGGTTCGCCAATACAAGACGCAGAGAACTCTGGCCGCTCCGCGTCTTGTCCTGGTGCGAGTTGGCATTCGAAAAAACCTGATTCAAAGTGTTAGAACGTTAGACGGTTGAAATTGCGTGATGATTTCGATTCGCGAGCGTCAGACGAAGTGTTAGAAAACGCGCGGGGTGCGGTGAACAAACTGCTCCGAAGGGGATGCGCCGGTGCCGTGCGCCGCAGCTGCCGCTAAAAATCGCCTTGGTCTTTGGAGTTTTCGGCGGGCGCCGGGCGCAGAAGTCACCTGTATCTATAGGACTACGCCTATCCCTGCATCTGGTCAAGCACAAAAAGGGCCGGTGCGGCGGCAGGGTGGGGTGCCTCAATGAATGAAAGTGCGTCCTGCAACACCGAAATCCCGGCGCCCTTGCGGGTTGCGTTTTCGCTCAGGTGACGGCGGAACAGGCGCGCTCCGCGCTGCCCCTGAAACAGGCCGAGCATGTGTTTGGTCATCGCATTCAGCGGCACGCCCTGTTCCAGCCGTTCGGCGATGTAGTTCATGTACACCTCGACCGCGCGTTCCACGCCCGCATCGGAACGGTCAAAAAAGCGGCGATCAATGTCGGCGAGAATCGTCGGCGTCTGATACGCGGCACGTCCGAGCATTACGCCATCAACAAAGGACAGGTGCTGTTCGGTGGCGTCGAGCGATGTGATGCCGCCATTGACGATGATCGTCAGTTCCGGCCGCGCGTGTTTCAGTTCATAGACCAGTGGATAATCCAGTGGAGGAATCTCGCGGTTGTGCGCCGGCGAGAGACCGGACAGCCAGGCTTTGCGCGCATGCACCGCGAAACTCGTGATTCCTGCGGCGGCGCAGGCATCAACAAACGCCGGCAGCGCCTCCTTCGGATCCTGTTCATCGACGCCGATGCGACATTTCACCGTCACCGGAACCGGGCTGGCCGCCCGCATCGCAGCCGCACATTCCGCCGCCAGTTCCGGTGTGCGCATCAGGATGGCGCCGAAACAGCCGGATTGCACCCGGTCCGAAGGGCAGCCGGCATTCAGGTTGATTTCGTCATACCCGAGGTCACCACCGATGCGCGCCGCTTCCGCCAGTTTTTTCGGATCCGATCCGCCCAGTTGCAGAGCCACCGGATGTTCAATGGGGGAAAAACCAAGCAGGCGATGACGGTTGCCATGGATGACCGCATCCGCTGTGACCATCTCGGTGTAAAGCCGGACGTGCCGGCTGAGCAGGCGATGCAGGACGCGGCAATGCCGGTCCGTCCAATCCATCATCGGCGCAACGGAAATCATCTTCGCAGATGGAACTGGAGCGGACATAGGAGGCACTGGCAAAACCGGGTTGGAACGCCGACCGACATTACTTCAGAGTGGACGAAATCTTCGAGTGATTAGTCGGTAGCTCGACCATTCCAGGGATTGAAGGCGACGAGACGCGACTGACCGGAGGTCCGTAAAATTCGGACGTCAACCGATAATTGTGACCATACACTCGTGCAATCGTTTCGGCTTTCAGACCGTTATGACATCACCTCTCTGAACTGTGCAATGGAGGCATCATGTCGACACCTCGAACGCCGAC
>JAGWSK010000407.1 GCA_028869355.1 Alphaproteobacteria bacterium
CAGGATTCGCCTATATGCAGGGCCCGGACGGCGCGCTGATCGAGTATCAGGGCAATATGCCCGCTGAACGTTTCAATCACGTGCACATGTATCAGGAGCAGCCGTTCTGCGCCCAAATCTGGTACGCGAAACACCTGAATGCCGCTCTGCCGCGCGGTGCAGTTCTGAAAAATGAAAACAACTGCGCGGTGGCACGGGGACCGGACCGCACCTGGCCCGCGCTCGAACAGCAGGGAATGTTCCGTACGCCAACGGCCGGCGTCCTGTTCGGCGATGTCGCGCTCAACTGGTACATGCGCCAGACCGAGACGCCATTGCAGCCTACGCGCGGACGGCTGATGGATCACGTCGGCCTTTCCGTCACTAATCTCGATGCATGGATCGACAAACTCAGGCGCGAAGGCGTGACGTTTCTCGAACAGCCCTATCGGCTCGGCGACACACGCGCGGTCATGATCGAGGGGCCGAGCCACGAAGCCATCGAACTGGTCGAAGTGAAATAGCGCGTGATGACGGAAGCGACCAAACATCGTGCCGAGTCGCCGTTCTGGCGTTTTTCGCTGCGCTTTTATGCGCGGCCGCATGTCGCTGAGGCTTGCCTCGCCCTGCAGGACAATTCCGGCGCCGATGTGAATATCCTGCTGTTCGTGCTCTATCTCGCCGATCACCTGAAACAACTCAGCGCGGAGGAGATTGCGCGCCTCGATTCCGCGGTGGCGCAGTGGCGAGAGACGGTGGTCAGACCGCTGCGCCTGCTGCGTCGGGGACTGAAGCCGGGGATCGAATTCATTCCCGGACCGGTCAGCGAGACATTCCGTGCCCAGATCAAACGCCTGGAACTGGAGTCGGAGCAAATCGAGCAGCACCGCCTGGAGGAGTTTGCGTCCTCCATCGGCAGGCCTGTTGCTTCACGAGTGGAGGCGGCCGAACGCAATGTCGGGCTTTATTGCGCGAAGCTGCCAAATCCGCCGCGCGAGGCCATTCAAAGCATCCTGCGCGGCTTCGCAGAATTCGTCCCGATCTCGCCGCCCAGCTAGAGCGGGCTTCCAATTCGGACATCAAAATCGTGGAGGGAAGGAACTGCTTACCGCTTACGTTCCGTCGCTGCTCTCTCTTGTCCCACAAAAACACGCACCTGCCGCCGCTTGGTCAGAAACGCGAGTCCCCATCGCAACATCACGAACAGCCGATTTGAGAATCCAATCAGGGAGTAAATGTGTACTCCGGCCCAAAGCATCCAGCCCGGGAATCCCGCGAACCGGACGAACCGGAGGTCAGCCAGTGCATAAGTCCGGCCCACGATTGCAAGGTCACCCTTGTCCCAATACCAGAAAGGCGGTGGAGCACGTTCCCCGGCAACGCGCCGGCGGATTAGCGCCGCCACGTAGCGGCCCCCCTGGATTGCCGGTTGCGCGACACCCGGTAAGATCATTGGCTGCTTCGATTTAATCCCGAGAAGATTGCGAGAATCGGCTACGACATGCGCCGTGTCACCGATCGCAAAAATCCCGGGATGGCCCGGCACTGAGAAATCCGGGTTGACGACAATCTTGCCGGAGCGGTCCATTGCAGCGCCCAACCAGCGGCCCGCCGGAGAGGCCAGCACTCCGGCGCTCCACAACACAGTGCTCGCCGGAACACGCTTTCCATCGGCAACGATTCCCGCCTCATCCACGCTGGTGACTCGTGTGTTCGTGTACACTTCGACGCCCAGGCTTTCGAGGTGCCGTTTTGCTTTCTCCGAGAGGGCTTCGGGAAACGTGGGAACTATGCGTGGTGCCGCTTCGTACAAAAGAATCCGCGCCGAACGCGGATCGATATTTCGGAAGTCATGCGCCAAACTCATACGCGACATCTCCGCAAGCGTGCCCGCCATTTCCACGCCCACAGTCCCTCCACCGACGAGTACGAACGTCAGCAGTTGCTGAATTTCCTTACGATCGCTGTTCCCGAGCGCGGCCGTCTCTTCGGCCCGTTCGAAAGCCGTCAACACCTTGCCGCGAATCAGGTCTGCGTCATCCAGCGATTCGAGTCCTGGTGCGACCTGCTGCCAATCATCATGTCCGAAGTAGTCATATTGAATGCCGGTGGCAAGGATGAGGAAATCGTAAGACAGTTGATACTCTTGCAATTGAAGCAACCGGTGAGCTGAATCAATCGCAATGACCTCGTCCTGCAAAACTTCGACGTTACCCTGGCGCCTCACAATCGACCGCAACGGCGCGCAAATCTGATCGGCAGACAGCAGGCCGGTGGCAACCTGATAGAGCATGGGACGAAAAAGGTGGTAGTTCCGCTTGTCGATTAGGACCACTTTCACCGAAGCGCGGGCGAGCCCACGCGTTGCGTGTAAGCCGCCGAAACCACCGCCAACGACCACGACTCGCGGTGCAGACACGCACGTCTCCACGATGCGATTCTAGCGCCTCAGACGGGAATGACCGCTACCACACAACGGGCGCCCAGGCGAATTTACTCGGCCGCGGCTGCCGCGACGTGTTTGAAGAAAGCGAGCAATTCAGCATTGATTTGATCCTTGAGCGTCGAACACATGCCGTGAGGTGCGCCCGGGATCACTTTCAGCGTCGCTCCCTTGATAATCTTGGCCGAGATCCGGCTGGAGATGTCGATCGGTACAATCTGATCGTCGTCGCCGTGGAGGATCAGTGCCGGTACGTCGAACCGCTTGAGGTCTTGCGTGAAATCGGTTTCCGAAAAGGCCTTAACGCATTCGTAGATCGCTTTATGCCCGCCGAGCATAGCCTGGAGCCAAAAGGAATCGCGCAGACCTTGAGAAACCTTTGCGTTGGGGCGATTGGCACCATAGAAGGGCGCGCTAAACTCCTTCCAGAATTGGGCCCGGTCGGTGAGGATCTGGGCGCGAAGCCCGTCAAATTCTTCGATGGGCAAACCACCCGGCTTCACCAGGAGTGGAGGAACCGCGCTGATCAGTACAGCTTTGGCGACACGCTTCGTCCCGTAGCGGCCGATGTACCGTGCGACTTCGCCACCGCCCGTCGAGTGTCCCACGTGTATCGCATTCTTGATGTCGAGCGCCTCGATGAGAGCTGCCAGGTCATCAGCGTAGGTGTTCATGTCGTTGCCGTCCGACGGTTGGCTCGATCGGCCATGCCCGCGGCGGTCGTGAGCGATGCAGCGATATCCGCGTCCCGCCAGAAAAATCATCTGGTCTTCCCAGGCATCGGCGCTAAGCGGCCAGCCATGGCTGAAAACCACAGGCTGCCCTTTCCCCCAATCCTTGAAATAAATCTGCGTTCCATCTTTGGTGGTAATCGTATTCATGGGGTCATCTCCTCACGTTTCGCAGAACAGGGCAGCATCCGTGCCAGTACGAATCGGCTATTGGACGAACTTCTAAAACGCTGGACCCCGTGCTTCTTGCCATCACAAATTGCGCGCGCACATTGCCGTCAGCGCAAACAAGACGCGGTTGCAGCGTGATCAACGCCGGCGGGCGCACCTGGGACATTTTCAATCTGTGGATTTGCGACGCTTCGCTGTTTCCGGCCGGCGCCGGCGTGAACCCGCGGGTGGTTATTCAGGCGCTCGCCTGCCGGATTGGCGACCGAATCGCCGCCATGGCCAAATGCGCCAAGGTAGGCGGGCGCCATGAAA
>JAGWSK010000408.1 GCA_028869355.1 Alphaproteobacteria bacterium
CATCACGCTGGCGCGGCTGAAGTCCCCGCCGCGTGACAAGATCGTGCAATTCCTCACGCATGCGGCGCTGTTCTCCGCGGGACCTTTCCCGGTCAACAGTTTCGTGCTGTTTTCCAGCCATCCCACGCCGAACGGATCGATTTACAATCCCGAGCGGGTTTACCGGCTGAACGCCTAAGGCGTTTTCCGCAATGCCGGAGTGAAAGTAATGCCGACAAGAAGCCCTTCCGGTGAGATAAGACGACTGACTGTCTGACCCCAGGGTTCCTTCTTGTTCTTGACGAGCATTCGATACCCTTGCGCCTCAAGCTCCGCCGTCGCATCCTCGACATTCTCGACATCAAACTCCAGCCAGGCCTGTGGAACGAGAGTGTCGCTCGGCCAGGAGTCCCTGCCAAAGCAGGACTTCGCCGCCTGCGAGAGAGGCCATAAGGCAAAAGTCTTTGCGCCTCTCAGAGCCTCCGTATGAAGGTAACCGCCGCTCTCCTCTTTGAAGGAGATGCCGAGGACTTCCCTGTAGAGCTTACCGCTTGCATCCGCATCACGGACAATTGGGCCAAAGCCTGCGATGAACATGACCTTGCTATTTGTGAAATGGTCCATGGCTTTGCCTCCTCCCTGATCAGTCCTGTTCCTCGATCGCTTCCATCGCTTCGTCGCTCAGGCCGAAATGATGGCCGATTTCGTGAATCAGCACATGGCGGATGATGACGCCCAGCGGATCGGCATTTTCCGCCCAGTAATCCAGGATCGGACGGCGATAGAGGAAAATCATGGTGTTTTGGCCCGAGGCGTGGTCGCGTTCAGCGAGATTGGGACCCTGGAACAGCCCAAGGATATCAAATGGAGTCTCCAGCTCCATTTCCTCGATCACGACCACATCGGGAAAATCCTGAACCATGAATGTGATATCGCCGGCGAGCGCGCGGAAACTCTCCGGCAATTCGGAGAAACAATCGCGCGCCAGTGTTTCGATATCATCGAGCGATGGCGCCTCGGCATTCGTCCAATCCATGGTCTAGATTGCCGGAGGACTCAGGAGAAAGACGATCATGGCCAAGCTGGAAGGACAAGTCCGCAAAAACGCATTGGCGCAGTTGCCGCATTGGCGGGAATTGCCGGGGCGTGATGCCATCGCACGGAAATTCGTCTTTGCGGATTTCAATCAGGCTTTTGGATTCATGGCGCGTGCAGCGCTTACCGCCGAGAAAATGGATCACCATCCGGAATGGAGCAATGTCTACAAGACCGTGGAGGTGACGCTCTCAACCCACGACGCCGGTGGCGTTACGCAGAAGGATATAGAACTCGCGAAAGCCATGGATGGCTTCGCGGGAAGCTGATCGGGAAGCGAAAAAATGCCGCATTTACGCCACGGAACAACCGGGAACCGTACTGCGTTCACAATTTGCGCTGCACAATTGGAACACGTGAAATGGATACAGCCGTGGGCGAAGGCCCGGATCCGAATGATCGTTATGGACGCGCGACGACCTGGCTTCCGGTGGTCGTCAGCGTATTGCTGGTAATGATCGTCACAGTATTCATTCTCGCGGCGCCGAGCCAGATCGTTGCTCCGAAGGACAATGGCTATCTGATCGCAAGCATTCCACCGCATTTGGATCAGACCGCGATGCAGTAAGGTTCCCGGTCAGGGCGGCACAGCGGAACCCGGACAATCGTGCGGCGTTTTCAACTTCAAACTTCTGGGAGATTTTCGCCATGGCCGATGTCGCAGATGTCCATGACATGCGGGAAGTGCGCGAAGTGCCGGTGCGGGTGCGGCGGCGGCACACAAGCCCCGGCGCCCTGTTCCTGATGTTTGTTCTCGGCGTCGTCTGCGCCGTCGCAGTTGGTCTGGCCGCGCTGTCGATCCTGGATATTCACGGCACGATCAGCTGGCCGGCAGGACGCATCGACCTTGGCCAGCACTCGGTGATCGCCATCCACCACGATGCAACCTGACTGGCCGCATCCCATGCACGGAAATTGCCTTCGGCAATTTCTAATTCGCGCATGGGGCCCTGAAGCGGCGCTCAGCCAAATCGGGGCCGGTTGCCGATCCGTCAACCTGGCTTGCGGTTCTTGACCAGGTCCTGCACGACCGAAGGGTCGGCGAGGGTGGTGATATCTCCGAGATTGCCGACGTCGTTTTCCGCGATCTTGCGCAATATCCGGCGCATGATCTTTCCCGACCGGGTTTTGGGTAACCCCGGCGCGAATTGAATCACGTCGGGACGCGCGATCGGGCTGATTTGCCCCGCGACCCAATGTTTCAGTTCCTTCTCGACGTCTTCAGATGGCGTCTGGCCCATTTTCAGCGTCACGTAGGCATAGATGCCCTGGCCCTTGATATCGTGCGGAAAGCCGACCACGGCGGCTTCGGCGACCTTGCGATTGGCAACCAGCGCCGACTCCACTTCGGCTGTACCAAGACGATGTCCGGAGACATTGATCACATCATCGACGCGGCCCGTGATCCAGTAATAGCCGTCCTCATCGCGCCGGCAACCATCGCCGGTGAAATACAAACCGGGATAGGTTTTGAAGTAGGTGTCGATAAAGCGCTGGTGGTCGCCATAGACGGTCCGCATCTGTCCTGGCCAGGAGTCGGCGAGCACGAGATTTCCTGTCGCGGCGCCCTCCAGCCGTTTGCCATTTTCGTCAACGATGGCCGGCTTGATCCCGAACAGCGGCCGGGTGGCAGAACCGGGTTTCAATGCTGTGGCGCCGGGCAGGGGTGAAATCAGGATGCCGCCGGTTTCGGTCTGCCACCATGTATCCACCACCGCACAACGCGAGTCGCCGGCAATGCGGTAATACCAGAGCCAGGCTTCGGGATTGATCGGCTCACCGACCGTTCCGAGCAGTTTCAGTGATGCCCGGCTGGTCTTCTTCACCGGCGCTTCGCCTTCGCGCATCAGCGCCCGGATGGCGGTCGGTGCAGTGTAGAAGATATTCACCTTGTGTTTGTCGATCACTTCCCAGAATCGCGATGCGGAAGGATAATTCGGCACCCCTTCGAACATCAGCGTGGTTGCGCCGTTGGCCAAAGGTCCGTACACGATATAGCTGTGGCCGGTGACCCAGCCGACATCGGCCGTGCACCAGTACACGTCGCCATCATGGTAGTCGAATACCCATTTGTGCGTGCAGGCCACGTAACAGAGATAGCCTGCGCTGGTGTGCAGCACACCTTTCGGGCGCCCTGTTGATCCGGATGTGTAAAGAATGAATAGCGGGTCTTCGGCGCTCATTTCTTCCGCCGGGCAATTGTCGGAAACCTTCGCCGCTTCCTCGTGATAATAGACGTCGCGGCCGTGATGCATGAGTTCTTTCGCGCCGGTTCGCTGAACGACAATCACCCGCTTGACGTCCGGACATTGCGTCAGCGCAACATCGGTATTGCGCTTGAGCGGAATGGGTTTGCCGCCCCGCACACCCTCATCCGCGGTGATCACAACGTCGCTGCGGCAGTCGAGAATGCGCCCGGCCAGGCTGTCGGGCGAAAAACCGGCAAAGACCACAGAATGAATGGCGCCGATGCGGGCGCAGGCCAGCATCGCGTAGGCAGCTTCCGGTATCATCGGAAGATAGATTGTCACCCGGTCTCCGCGCTTGACCCCGTTCGCCTTCAGGACATTGGCGAAACGGCAGGTTTCGCGATGCAGTTCGCGGTAGGTGATGCGGCGCGACTGTTTCGGATCGTCGGCTTCCCAGATGATCGCAACCTGATTGCCACGCGATTCCAGATGCCGGTCGGTGCAGTTGGCTGCAACATTCATGGTGCCTTCAGGGAACCAGCGAATGTGGAAATCGCGCAACTGATAGGAGGTGTCCTTCACTGTCTTGAAGGGCTTGATCCATTGCAGTTTGCGGCCTTCTTCGCCCCAGAACCCGTCGGGGTCCTCGATTGAGCGGCGATACATGCTTTCATATTGCGCCGCATTGATCAGGGCGCGTTTCTTCCAATCTTCGGCAACAGGAATGAGCGTCTCGGACATTCGCTCCTCGAGGGTAGGGTTTGGACGATTTTGCGAGCCTTTGGGAGTTCTTGCAATGCGCGGCGGCTTGGCCCAACATTGCACCATCCCAGGGGCGTCCTGAAACACAGGACTGAGATCGGGCGTGTCGCCTCGAGTCCCTTCGAACCTGATCCGGTTGGCACCGGCGGAGGGAGGGATGGCGCATTCGCCCCGCGCCCCCGTTCCACCGAAATCTTCAAGAAACGGAGGCAGGGCCCAAATGAACAAACAAATCCGCAATATAGCGCCGTCCAATGAACAGATCACGCGCGGCTCGCTGCCGGGCTCGCGCAAGGTGCAGGTGCAGGGCGTCCCGTTCCGCGAAGTTGCGCTCTCGGGTGGCGAGCCGCCGGTCCGGCTGTATGACACGTCGGGTCCATACACCGACGAGACCGCGGCGATTGATATTTCGAGGGGGCTGCGGCCGATGCGCCGCGACTGGGTCCTCGCCCGCGGCGATGTCGAGGAATATGACGGCCGTATCCGCCGTCCAGAAGACGACGGGCTGAAGCGCGGCGAACTGCTGTCGGTCCCGCAATTTGACCGCTCGCATATCCGCCCCTTACGGGCAAAGCCCGGCAGGCGCGTGACGCAGCTCGAATATGCGCGCGCCGGCATCATCACCAAAGAAATGGAATACATTGCCATTCGCGAAAATCTCGGCCGTTCGACGCTTGCGGATGGCGAGAGTTTCGGCGCGAATATTCCGGCCGAAGTGACGCCCGAATTCGTCCGCTCCGAAGTCGCGCGCGGACGCGCGATCATTCCGGCCAATATCAATCATCCGGAATCCGAACCGATGATCATCGGCCGGAATTTCCTGACCAAGGTGAATGCGAATATCGGCAACTCCATCGTCACCTCGGGTGCTGCAGAAGAAGTCGAGAAAATGGTGTGGTCGATCCGCTGGGGCGGCGACACAGTGATGGACTTGTCCACCGGCCGGCACATCCACACCATCCGCGAATGGATCATTCGCAATTCGCCGGTCCCGATCGGCACCGTTCCGATTTACCAGGCACTGGAGAAGGTCGGCGGCGTCGCCGAAGATCTCACCTGGGAGATTTACCGCGATACGCTGATCGAACAATGCGAACAGGGGGTGGATTATTTCACGGTGCATGCCGGAGTGCGGCTGGCGCATATCCCGCTGACAGCCGATCGTGTCACCGGCATTGTGTCCCGCGGTGGGTCAATCCTTGCGAAATGGTGCCTCGCGCATCACCGGGAGAATTTCCTCTACACCCATTTCGAAGCGATCTGCGAACTTCTCGCCCGCTATGATGTGTCCTTCTCGCTTGGCGACGGTTTGCGCCCCGGATCGACAGCAGATGCAAATGACGCGGCGCAATTCGCGGAGCTCGAAACGCTGGGAGAACTCAACCGCATTGCCCAGAAGCACAATGTGCAGGTGATGATCGAGGGTCCCGGCCATGTCCCGATGCACAAGATCAAGGAAAACATGGACCGGCAGCTCCAGGCCTGTGACGAGGCGCCGTTCTACACGCTCGGACCACTCACCACCGATGTCGCGCCGGGTTACGACCACATCACCTCGGCCATCGGCGCGGCAATGATCGGCTGGTTCGGCACCGCGATGCTTTGCTATGTGACGCCCAAGGAGCATCTCGGCCTGCCCGACCGCAACGATGTGAAGGCCGGTGTGATCGCCTACCGGATTGCCGCCCACGCCGCCGATCTTGCCAAGGGCCA
>JAGWSK010000409.1 GCA_028869355.1 Alphaproteobacteria bacterium
CGATCTTCATCCAGTCGGACCGGGCGCGCCTGGCCTCTCCGCGCGCCTTCACCTGCCCGGCCAACCGAATGGCTCCGCCGAGCAGCAGCAACTGCTCAGTCAAAGTCGTTTTGCCGGCGTCGGGATGGGAAATGATCGCGAAGGTCCGCCGCCGGGATGCTTCGGCCGCGATTCGCTCGCCGCTGGGTGAATATTTCAGGTCCATTTGATTCTCTAACGCTTACAGGTGACTAACAGCACGGGCGCGGTGCCGCAATTGCTTGCCGCTTCGCCCGTCCAGCGTCTATGGTCCGCGCGTAAAAATCCCGTTCCCGGAGAGGCAAGCCAGTGAAAAAAATCGACATTTTTCCGCATATTTTTCCCAAAGCCTATTTCGACAAAATGTGTGAAGTGGTCCCGAACAAGGGTGCGGTACGCCGATGGACGGAAATCCCGGTGCTCTACGATCTGGATCGCCGCCTGGCCATGATGGACGAGTTCGGACCCGACTATCAGCAGATTCTGACGCTTTCGATGCCCGCCATCGAATATGTCGCGCCGCCGGAAACATCGCCGGCCATGGCGAAACTTGCCAATGACGGAATGGCCGAAATCGTCGCCAAATTTCCCAACCGCTTTCCCGCCTTTGCCGCTTCCGTTCCCATGAACAATGTGAAGGCGGCGGTGGGGGAAATCGAGCGCGCCGTGGGCAAACTCGGGGCGCGCGGCATCCAGATCATGACCAATGTCAATGGCCGGCCGCTCGACGATCCCGAACTCGCGCCGATTTTCGAGTTGATGCATTCCTATGACCTGCCGGTGTGGATGCATCCGACGCGGCCGCAGAAATTCGCCGATTATCCAGGCGAGAACGGATCGAAATACGACATTTGGTGGTGTTTCGGCTGGCCCTATGAAACCAGCGCAGCGATGGCGCGCATGGTGTTTTCAGGCTTCTTCGACCGCTGGCCCAATCTGAAAATCATCACCCATCACCTCGGCGCGATGGTGCCGTTTCTGGAAGCGCGCGTGGGCCTCGGGCTGGACCAGATCGGCACCCGTGAGGGGGCTGAACCGGGCTATGCCGAAATCATTGCCCGGATGAAGAAGAAAGGCCGCCGCCCGGTCGATTATTTCCGCATGTTCTTTGCCGATACCGCGATCAACGGTTCGCGCTCGGGCACCCGCTGCGGCATCGATTTCTTCGGCTGCGATCATGTCCTGTTCGGGACCGATTGCCCGTTCGATCCGCAAGGCGGGCCGCTGTTCATCCGCGACATCATCAAGGTGATGGATGAGATCGATGTCACCGAGGACGAGCGGCGCAAGATCTATCACCTGAACGCAGAGCAGATGCTCAAACTCAAGAGTTAATGTTGTCATGATGCGCCACTGACGCACTGCGTCATTGACCCATCCGCCGCCGCCGTCTACATAAGCAATGCGCTTTGAGTTTGATCCGGTGAAGAGCGCAAGGAACGAGCGCGAACGCGGTCTGCCCTTTCCTGCAGCCGCGCGTTTGTTCGATTCGGCGACATTGGAATGGGAAGATAAGCGACGTGAGTATGGCGAAACGCGGTTCTGTGCACTCGGGGAAATCGACAAAAGGGTCTTCTTCGTTGCATTCACGCGGCGCAAAGACGCGATCCGCATCATCTCATTCCGAAAGGCGAACTCGAAGGAAACGCGAAAATTTGGTCAGTATTTCCGTCGAGAAGGCGCGAGGAACGCCGATTAACTGGGCCACGGTTGACGCCACTTCGGAGGCAGATATCGAGCGCCACGCGCGCGAAGACGGCACTCGAACCTTTTCGGATCGCAAGTGGCGCAGCATGCTGAAGGCCGGACACGTCAGGGCTGTTGCTCCCGGACAGGTGGATGTGCGGGCAATTCGGGCCAAGCTGAAATTGTCACAGTCCGAGTTCGCAGCTCGATTCGGATTTACGACTGCCGCAGTGCGGCAATGGGAACAGGGCCGGCGCTATCCGCATGGTCCGGCGCGCGTTCTGCTGACAATCATTGAACGCGAGCCCAATGCAGTTCGCCGTGCGCTCGAACCGGCTTCGTCCTCGTAACTTTTCGGGCGGCATGCCGATTAAAAGCAGACTTCGTTCGCGATTTGGCGCCACGAAGCGATTGACAGCGTCTATCGAATTCCACGCCGCATATGGTATATGCCCAGCTTGATCCTGGGAGGGAATGCCATGGCACGTAAAATCAGCGGCGTGGACCGCCGCAAATTCCTCGCGGGCGCAGCGATTGCCGGCGCCAGCACCGCCATTCCGGCAGGCGTCGGCGCGCGGGCGCAGACCGCAGCAGCACAACAGCCGACCGCGGCATTTGTCCGGCGTCCCTCCACGGCGGCGGCTGAAGCCGAAATGGCCGGTCAGGTCGATCCGAGTCCCGGCACACTCGGCGGTCCTGCGGGATCGGATTTCATGGTCGATGTGCTGAAGTCGCTCGACATCGATTACGTCTTCACCAACCCCGCCTCGTCCTGCCGCGGCATCCACGAATCCCTCGTCAATTACGGCGGCAACAAAAAGCCGGAATTGATCACCTGCATGCATGAAGAATCGGCCGTCGCGATGAGCCACGGCTATTACAAGGTCGCGGGCAAGCCGGCGGGCGCGATGTGCCACGGCACGGTCGGTCTGCAGCACGCCGCGATGGCGGTGTACAACGCGTGGTGCGATCGCGCCGCGTCATTTGTCATGGTCGGCAATCGTGCGGATGCCGCAACGCGCGAGCCCGGCGTCCCGACCATCCATGCCGTGCAGGATCCCGGTTCGCTGATCCGCGACTTCACCAAATGGGACGACAACCCGCAGTCGCTGCAGCATTTCGCCGAATCGGCGGTGCGCGCCTACAAGATCGCGATGACGCCGCCGCATGAACCGGTGCTCATGGTTCTGGAGGAGAAGCTCCAGGAGAATCC
>JAGWSK010000410.1 GCA_028869355.1 Alphaproteobacteria bacterium
GAAACCGAGGGGCGGGACTTTTCCACTCCGGAACGCCGGGCGGGGCTGGAATCGGAACTCGACCGGCTGGTCCAAACCATACGCGACCCCAAAATCGCCGATTATTACCGGAGGGATTTCCGCGAACGCGTTTTCAACGCATTCAAACGGCGCAAATTTGATCCAAATCGCAGGAAAACGTCGGGGCGCGGCCCGGCAGGCCAACCGGCTGACCCGGTGTCCTCTGATGTCAAGCGCAGCCTTTTGGCGACCAGCGGTCCATCGGCGACGCACAATCTTAACGAACGGCTGCTGCTCGCCTTTCTCATCAGGGAACCGGATTTTCTGGAGCAGAATGTTGAAACTTTGGCTCGGCGGGAACTCAACGATCCGCAACTTGACAGAGTTAAAAACGAGCTTTTAAACGTCGCAGCAACGCATGAGAGGCTTGACACGGCGACGATGGAAAACCACCTCGTCTGCCAGGGATTAGGTACGGTTGCCGAAAGCCTCAAGGGCGATTTGGTCGTCATTGCAAGCCTCAAAGAGCACGCGGATGCCGCCGGTCGCGAGGCCCTCTGGGAGCGACTGCGGGCGCAATTGGAAGGCGCGGATTCCACCGGATTAGGCAAGCTTCAACAACGCCACAAAAAGGCTTTTGCGGAATATCTGGAACGGGGAACCGACGAAGATTGGAACGCACTGCAGAGATTGAACAATGAAATTCGCGCTCACCTCGAGCGCACGGAAAACGGAATCTGAAGTGACCAAGAAAACAACCGGGAAGGGCCGGCCTGCGGCCAAAGCGTTAAAGACACATCGCCAGACGGCGAAAGCACATCCAAAGCCCAAAACGCAGGCGCTTCGCACCAGCGCGAAAAAAATCACGACCGCAGAAAAAATCGCGACCGGCAAAAAACAGGCCGCAATGAAGCACCCCGCCAAACCGGCAAAGGCTTTCAGCGCAATCGATAAGAATGCAAAGCAGGTTGCCAAACCATCCGTGATGAAACCTGCGCCGGAGATCAAAACAGGCAAATCAACGGCGGCAACGGTAGAATCAAAACTGGTTTCCGCAGCCGAGGCGAAACTGAAGCAGGCGGCAAAGCAGGATTCGAAATTGCAGCCGCAAAAAAAGAACGGCGCCGCGGCTCCTGGTGAGGCGCCGCAAACTCCCACGCCGGCAAAAGACGATCCCGACGCTCCGCTGCTCGACATGTCCGATGCCGCGGTGCGCAAGATGGTCACGCGCGCCAAACAACGCGGCTATGTCACTTACGACGAACTCAATCGTGTGCTGCCGTCCGACAAAGTGTCTTCGGAGCAGATCGAGGACACGATGGCGATGCTCAATGAAATGGGCATCAATGTCATCGAAAGCGAAGAACAGGAAGAAACTGACGGCGAACAGCTCCCCGCTGCGACGACCGGAAGACAGGTGGCCGAGGTTCCGGAGAAACCCGAAGAAACCTATGACCGCACCGATGATCCCGTCCGCATGTATTTACGGGAAATGGGCTCGGTCGAACTTCTGTCGCGCGAAGGCGAAATTGCGATTGCGAAGCGCATCGAGGCCGGCCGTGAACTGATGATCGGCGCGCTCTGCGAAGGGCCGTTGACCTTTGAGGCCCTGACCGTTTGGCGCGACGAACTGATGGAAGGCAAGGCGTTGCTTCGCGACATCATCGATCTCGAAGCGATGTATGGCGGCGTTCCGGGCGCGGAAGGTCCTTTGGGACAAGGTTTGGCGGGCGCGGTGCCCGGACTGACCACACCACCGGTCGACGATGGCCCCCCTGCACCGGTGAACGGCACGCAGACCTTGGCCAAACCTGTTGTTGTTCCTCCGCCAATCGCGCCTGCGCCGCCGTTGGAAAGACCGGCCGTCGCCGCGACCCCTGGCGGCAATGGTGCTGAAGCACCTGTAACCGGAGACATGCCGCCGCCCGGGGATGACGACTTCGACGATGAAAGCAATATGTCGCTGTCGGCGATGGAGGCGGCATTAAAGCCGCAGGTGCTCGCCACCCTCGACCAGATCGCCAACCTCTACAAGCGCCTGGGCAAATTGCAGGATGCCCAGGTCGAAGCGGCCATCGGCGCCGAGGAGTTCTCCGCCGGCCAGGAGCGCCGGTTCCAGAAACTGCGCAACGAGACCGTCGATCTCGTGAAAAGCCTGCGGTTGAACAACAACCGCATCGAGTCACTGGTTGACCAGATGTACGGGATCAACCGGCGGCTGATCTCGCTGGAAGGACGCCTGATCCGTCTCGCCGAAGCGCGTGGAATCGAGCGCGCCGAATTCCTGAAACAGTATCTCGGTAATGAACTGGACCCCAACTGGCTGCGCCGTGTGGGGCGTCTGATCGGTACCGGCTGGAAGGAGTTCGGCCACGACGATCGCGAGAGGGTCAAGGAAATCCGCGACAATATCCAGGCACTGGCCCAGGAAACGCGACAGTCGATTTCCGATTTCCGCCGCATCGTGCAGACGGTGCAAAAAGGCGAACGCGAAAGCCGGCAGGCGAAGAAGGAAATGATCGAGGCCAATCTGCGGCTGGTGATCTCGATCGCCAAAAAATACACCAATCGCGGCCTGCAATTCCTCGACCTGATCCAGGAGGGGAATATCGGATTGATGAAGGCGGTGGACAAATTCGAATACCGCCGCGGCTACAAATTCTCGACCTATGCGACATGGTGGATCCGGCAGGCGATCACCCGCTCGATTGCCGATCAGGCGCGCACCATCCGGATTCCGGTACACATGATCGAGACGATCAACAAGCTGGTGCGCACATCGCGCCAGATGCTGCACGAAATCGGCCGCGAGCCGACTCCGGAGGAATTGGCCGAACGCCTGGCGATGCCGCTCGAAAAGGTGCGCAAGGTGCTCAAGATCGCCAAAGAACCGATCTCACTGGAAACCCCGATCGGGGATGAAGAAGATTCGCATCTTGGCGACTTCATCGAGGACAAGAACGCGATTCTACCGATCGATGCGGCGATTCAGTCGAATCTGCGCGAGACCACGACCCGCGTGCTGGCGACACTGACCCCGCGTGAAGAACGGGTTCTGCGCATGCGCTTCGGTATCGGCATGAACACCGATCACACGCTGGAGGAAGTCGGCCAGCAGTTTTCGGTGACGCGCGAACGCATCCGTCAGATCGAGGCCAAAGCGCTGCGCAAGCTGAAGCATCCGAGCCGCAGCCGCAAACTGCGCTCCTTCCTCGACAATTAAACAGCGTACGGCATGCGCGGCGCGGCAGCGATTGCTCTCGCCGTGGTGCTTGCCGCACACCCGGCAAAGCGCGCGCAGGCCGATTCCTGCGCCAATGATTTTGTCACCGTCGAAACCATTCGCGGCACGATCATCGACATCAAGCCGGCCCCAGAACCGTTTCGTACCTCAGATATTTATTTGTCCGGCCCGGCGCCATGCACGTCGATGTGGATGCAGGTGCTGAAACCGGACGCGGAAAAGTGCCGCATTGGTGGTGCGATCGAAGTTCGCGGTGTCATCACGTCGGACCCCGAGAACTACGCCTGGCAGATCGGGCCAATCGAAAATGTCTATATGACTTTAGGCCAGGACTTTACCTGCGGCTAACCAGTTTTCCCCTTGCGCCAGAACGGGACTGCGCCGACACTACGCCGTCACCAGTGAGGCGATGTGGCGATGCGTGTCGACATCATTGCAGTTGTATGTGTGGCGCTGGGCCTGGGCTCATGTGCGGTGGTTGATGTTGCCGCGGATACCGCCAGCGTTGCGGGGACCGTGGTATCAACCACGGTCGGCGTAGCAGGCGATGTCGTGGGCGCCGCCGCCCATGCTGCAACCGGCAGCGGCAGCAGCGAACAGGAAAAGAAGCCGCAGTAATCCTTCAGCCTTGAAAACTGTCCTTGCGCCGCCGGGTTGCGGCGAACACGTCCACGTCGCTCGCCCCCGGCATGCCGAGAGAGCGCCGGATTTCCGGCGAACTCACGCGCAGGAAGGGATTGGTCTTCTTTTCGATACCGATATTTGACGGCAAGGTCGGGCGCCCCTCTTTCCTGATCGCGCGGACTTCGGCCATGCGCGAGTTCAGGTCTGGATTGGAAGGTTCCACCGTCAGGGCAAACCTGCCGTTTGCCTCGGTATATTCGTGCCCGCAATAGACGCGCGTACTGTCGGGCAGGGTGAGCAATTTTGACAGGCTGCTCCACATGGTCGGCGGATCACCCTCAAACAGCCGCCCGCAACCCATTGCGAACAAAGTATCCCCGGTGAACACAGCGGCGTCTTTTTCAAACCAGAATGCGATGTGCCCGCGCGTGTGTGCCGGTATTTCCAGCACCACCGCCGAGTGGCTGCCGACGCTGTAGCGATCACCTTCAACCACGCCGGTACTGATCCCCGGGATTCGCGCGCGGTCCTTACCCGGTCCGACGATCTCGGCGCCGAATTCCCTGTGAAGTTCCAGGTTTCCCCCGACATGGTCAGGATGGTGATGGGTATTGAGGATATGGGTCAGGAGCAGCCCATGCGCATGCAATGCACGCCTGACCGGAGCAGCTTCCGAGGGGTCGACGACGGCACAGACATTTTCATCGCGATCAAAGGCGAGCCAGGCATAATTGTCGCGCAGGCAGGGTACCGGTTCGATCTGGAGCGTTGTCATAGCTGTTCTCATCCGCAGGCGTTTTCCGCCGAAGTGGTTACATGTTCCGCCTTCATCAAGACTTCGGCGGACAGAGCGTCTACTGCTCGCCCGCCGAAGCTCTCAGCGTAGGCGGGTCGGCGCAGAAATGCGCCAACGGCAAAAAACCAGGGCACTTTTGCGATTTAAGCGAAATCGCGATGCCCTGGGGCCACAGTCATGGTTAACCTGTTGGCCCGGGAGTGCACTCGCGAAGGTTGAAGCCAAATGACTCCGGCGTTACGCATAAGGTCATGAGTCTCGACGTCCCGGCGCTAGAGCGGTTTTATGACAGCCGCATCGGTCAGGTGACGCGGCGCCTGATCTATCGCCGCATTCGTCTGGCCTGGCCGGATGTCTCCGGCCAAAGAGTGCTGGGGCTGGGTTATGCCTGCCACTATATGCGCCCCCTGGTCACCGAGGCCGAGCGCTGCATTGCCGCGATCCCGGAAGGATATGGCGCCGGGCCGTGGGGCGCGAACGGATTATCCTTGACTGCACTCGTGCATGATTTGGCATTGCCGTTTCCCGACGCTTTTTTCGACG
Source organism: Alphaproteobacteria bacterium (assembly GCA_028869355.1). Lineage (GTDB taxonomy): Bacteria > Pseudomonadota > Alphaproteobacteria > Micropepsales > Micropepsaceae > CAIYRG01. The sequence continues at coordinate 5,208 of JAGWSK010000410.1, forward strand.
CCGTGCTTTTGGTGCACGGCCTGGAAACCGCGGATGCGCAACGGCCTTTCCTGCGCGAAGTGTGGCGTGTACTCACGCCGGCGGGGCGGCTGCTCGCGATCGCACCAAACCGCGCCAGCCTGTGGGCGCAATTGGACAGTTCGCCATTCGGACATGGCCAACCCTACAGCCGCGGACAGTTGGATCGGCTGCTGAAGCAAGCGCTGTTCTCCCCTGAACGGTGGGATGCAGCCCTGTTCATGCCGCCCTGGGGCCGTAATCGCAGTCTGCGGACCGGACGTGCCTGGGAGAGAGTCGGCCATAGTGCGTGGCCGCGATTGGCCGGAGTTCACATCGTGGATTCGAGCAAGTCCATGTACGTGCCGAGCATGGTGGCCAAGAAGCGTCGGGCTGTGTTGCGTCCCGCAATGGCGCACGGCCAATAAATGCAAAAGGCCGCGGTCGCCCCGCAGCCTTTTGCGTCATCAACCCGATTGGCGTTATTCGGCCGCTGCTGCCAGACCCGGAGCGGCGGAGAGCACGTCGTCACCGACATGCTTTTCGAACTTCTTGAAGTTGTCGCGGAACATGCGCGCCAGCTTTTTGGCCATCTCGTCATAGGCTTCCCTGTCTGCCCATGTATTGCGCGGATTAAGGATGGCGCCGTCGACGCCCGGAACCGCAACTGGAACGCGGAAGTGGAAATGCGGATCGATCCGCATTTCGGCACCAGCAAGAGAACCATCCAGCGCGGCAGAGAGCAGCGCGCGCGTTGCCTTGATCGGCATGCGCCGGCCAACGCCGTATTTGCCGCCGGTCCAGCCGGTGTTCACCAGCCAGCAATCGGTCTTATGCTCGGCGATGAGGTCGCGCAGCAAATTGCCGTATTCGGAGGGATGGCGCGGCAGGAACGGTGCGCCAAAGCAGGTTGAGAATGTCGGCTCAGGATCTGCGCCAAGTCCTTTTTCCGTACCGGCCACTTTCGCGGTGAAGCCGGACAGGAAGTGATACATCGCCTGGCTCGGCGTCAGTTTCGCAATCGGCGGCATGACGCCAAACGCGTCTGCCGTCAGCAAAATCACATTCTTCGGATGTTTTCCAACGCCGGTCGGCGACGTGTTCGGGATGTAGTTGAGGGGGTAAGCCGCGCGGGTGTTTTCGGTGTATTTTTCGGAATCGAGATCAAGTTCACGCGTCTCGTCATCCATCACGACGTTTTCCAGCACGGTGCCGAAACGGTGCGTGGTAGCGTAGATTTCCGGTTCGGCGTCCGCCGACAGACGTATCGTCTTGGCGTAGCAACCGCCC
>JAGWSK010000411.1 GCA_028869355.1 Alphaproteobacteria bacterium
AATATCGGCCAAGGGAACGCACGCAAGCACGTGGCGTTCCGGATTCGGCAATTCCGGACGCGACCACCATGGCGGCAACAAAAAAACGCAGCAGCAGAAAATCGGAATCGGCAAAGGAAGCAAAAAAGCGGGCGCCCAAAGTTCCCGGCCTTTCCGCCCGCCCGGTCTGGCAGGGGCATCTGCGGCTGTCGCTCGTGAGCTGTCCGGTCGCGCTCTACAAGGCGACCTCGCGCGCCAACGATATATCTTTTCACCTGATCAATCCCGACACCAACAACCGCATCCGGATGGTGCCGACCGATCCGGAAGCCGGACCGGTCAACCGGCCGGATCTGGTCAGGGGATATGAGATCGAAAAGAACCGCTATGTGATCCTGACCGATGAGGAACTCGATTCGGTAAAGCTGGAGACGACGCACACGCTGGATATCGAACGCTTTGTCGATGCCGATACCATCGACCGGTTGTTCTGGGACGAACCCTATGTGCTGCTCCCGACCGACGACATCGCGGCCAATGCCTATGCCGTGATCCGCGAAGCGATGGCGGACACCAACCGGATCGCGCTCGGCCGGGTGGTGATGCATGCGCGCGAAAGGCTGATGGCCATCGAACCGCGCGACCATGGGCTGCTCACCTATACGCTGCGCATGCGCGATGAGGTCGTGAATATGGCCAAGGCGCTTGAATCGATTCCAGCCGCCAAAGCTGACCGGCAGATGGTGGACATTGCCGACAAGATTATTGCGCAGCTCGCAGGGCCGTTCGATCCTGCGGAATTCCGCGACCGTTATGAGGAAGCGCTGAGAGACCTGATCGACCGCAAGGAGCATGGCGAGCGACCGGTGGCCGTTGCACCGCCGGCGGCGCCCAGCAATGTCATCGATCTGATGTCTGCGCTGAAGAAAAGCCTTGGCGCGAAGCCGGCGCATGAAAAGCCCAGGCCACGAACCGCTGCTGCTTCGGCCAAGACCCACCGGAAGCGGGCGCGCTAGAGAGAACGCAGCTTGCGGCGGGCATCTTCGAGCGACACTGCGGATTCCGCGAGATCCTGCCAGGGGTCCGTGAGCTTCAGCACCTTGCCGATCTCAGCGAGATTGTATGTGGACGGATCAAGGGTGCTGCGAAACTGAGTCCAGGACAGCGGCGTCGCGATGGTTGCTCCGGGACGCGCTCGGGTGGACCACGGCGCAACCGCGGTCGCCATGCGCGCATTGCGGAAGAAATCGATGAAAATCTTCCCTGCGCGATGGCGTTTGGCCATGTTGGTGACGTAGCGGTCCGGCGCCATTTGCGCCAATCGTTCGGCGGCCTCACGTGCGAATTCCCTGGCGTCATCCCAGCCCGGCGGCCGTTTCACCGGGCCCGTAATGGGCGTGACGACGTGAATGCCCTTGCCGCCTGTCGTTTTGGCGAAAGCGTTCATGCCGCAGGACATCAGCACATCGCGCATCTGTTTCGCCGCTTCGACCACTCGCGCGAATGGAAGCTCGGTATCCGGATCGAGATCGAAAATCAGCAGCTCCGGAATCTCCGGCTCGCCGGGCCGGCAGGCCCAGGGATGGATTTCGACCACCGCCGCCTGCGCCAGCGCGATCAGCCCGTTAATATCCGAGATGGCGTGGAATGGCTTGGCGTCACCTTTGACGCGGATCGGCATCACATGCGCAACGCCGGACAAAACATGCCGCTGAAAAAAGCGTTCGCCCGCAATTCCTTCCGGAGATCGCACCATGGATAACGGCCGTCCCGCAATGTGCGGCAGCATGCGCGGGCCGATGGCTTCGTAGTATCGTGCGAGATCGAGCTTGTTCAGCGCCCGGGTTTTTCCCACAGCGGGCCAGAGCACCTTGTCAGGGTTGCTGATATTCACGCCGGCGACGCTCGGCGTGGCCGGGCTGGCAGATTTCGTGCGCACGGTGTTCGACCGTCCCGTCTCTCTGGATTCGGTTTCGGAGCGTGCCTGCGCATCCTGCACCGGCATCGGCAATTCGAGAACAACCGCCTTCGCGGATTTGTCCTCACGCAAGGCTTTGAAGCACGCCTGGCGAAGCACACCGTCGCGGGTCAGGGTTGCATATTCGACCTCTGCCACCAGCTTGGGCGCGACCCAGTTGATCTCTTTCGTGCGCGGCGGCTTGATGCCGGCGGTGAACGGCGATTTGGGCTGTTTGATGCGGTTGAGCGCGCGCAGCAGCGGACCTGAGTTTTCGCTGTTGAAACCGGTGCCGATTCGGCCGCGATAGACGAACTCGTCGCCGTCATAGGCGCCAATCAGAATCGACCGCAATTTCGTCGGGCTGCCCCACCAACCACCAATCACCACCTCCTGACCGCCGCGGCATTTCTCCTTGGTCCAGAGATCGCCGCGCCCCGGGCGATAGGGCGCGTCGAGGCGCTTCGAGATAATTCCTTCGAGATGCGCCCGGCAGGCGGTTTCGAGGAATTTCTCGCCGGACGTGGCGAAATGCTCAACGTAACGGAAGTGCGGAGCACGGGCCCGTGCAAGCAGTTCCAACAATCGTGATTTCCGGTCTTCCAGCGGCAGATTTCGCAAATCCTCATCGCCGCCGAACAACAGATCGAATGCGAAAAAAATCAGGTTTCCGGTGGCCCCGTCCGAGAGCGCCTGCTGCAGTTCGCCAAAATTCGGCACGCCGTGTTCATCCAGCGCGCAGATCTCCCCGTCGATGATGCAATCGGGCAAGCTTTGCGCTTCATGTGCAATCTCCGGAAAGCGCTGTGTCCAATCGAGCGCCTTGCGTGTCCGCAGCACTGCCTTTCCATTGGCCACTCGCAACTGCATGCGGTAGCCGTCGAACTTGATCTCATGCACCCACACGGACCCCACCGGCGGTTCGTCGACCAGCCGGCAGAGTTGCGGCGCCACGAATTCCGGCATCCTCAGTGTGCGGTTTTTCGGTTTTGCCGTTTTTTCACCGCTGTGCGGCGGTTTTTTTTTACCTGGCCAGTTGACGTCGCGCGGACGCTGACCCGATGAGCGGAATCGCCGCCGTCCGGACGATTGGAATTCCACACACGCGATCTTTTGCTCGACGCGATCTCATCAAGCGTGCGACCGGTGGCGACGGAAGTATCTTCCGCCGATAAAGCTTCCGGATCGCCGGGATGGGCGGCTTCATCACGTTCCTTGATGAGAAGCCAATTGTGCCGCGGCTGGCTGGTGCGCGTCCGCGGATCGTCACGCATGCGGATCAGTGCCCAGGCGCCATGCATGCGCTTTCCCATAAGCTCGAATTTCAGCGCGCCTTTCGCGAGGTCCTGCTGCGGATTATCGCTTTTGGGCTTCCATGTGCCGCGGTCCCAAAGCTGGACCGTACCGCCGCCATACTGGCCCTTGGGAATCGTCCCTTCGAACTTGCCGTATTCGAGCGGATGGTCCTCCACTTCAACGGCGAGGCGCTTGGTGGCCGGATCGGGCGAGGGCACTTTGGTGATGGCCCAGGATTTGTAAACGCCGTCCAACTCGAGCCGAAGATCGAAATGCAACCGTGTCGCGGCGTGACGCTGAATGACGAAGCGAAGCTGCCGGGATTTGCGCGGCGCCACGCGTCCACGCGGCTCCGCGGTAACGTCAAAGTTGCGCTTGGCGCGGTAAGACTGCAGACCAGCCATGGCTAGAGCATACTCGCCGCGCGGGCGCGATTACACCCGTCCGGCCAGGACCAAAATGATGATAATTACCGGAACCACCGAGGAAGCCGCTGGGGCCATAACCCCAGCCGCCGCTGTATGTTTGTTTCTTCGCAGGTCACTCGGCAGCGGCGCGGATGGTGGATTGCTCCCGGCCCGTCAACTCCGACGGTGCGAAATCATCGACCTCGATGGCGTCGCGAATGATCGCCGATGCACGCATCAAGGCATCGGCGTCGGTCTGCGTCAGGACATTGTCGCGCAGCAGCGCCGGCAGGTCCGCCAGAGCCCGCTTGACGGAGCGGCCGGCAGCCCGAACCTTTTCCTCGATCTGGTCGCGGGTAATCGCGGCGGCGAACGCGGCTTCCATCCGGCCGGTCCCATCCGACGGCGCCCGGCAAAGATAAATGCCCATGGTCAATCTTTCGCGCGTGGCGGTTGGCGAAAGAATAAGCGCCGCACACTGATGATTAAGCCGGTCGGACGGTGGCCGGCGGTGCCGTCCCAATGGGAACGCAATGACGCGCAGCAGGGCGGCAACCGGGCGCGACGGCAGATTGACGAAAACCTCGTCCAGCCGCGTCTGAATGGCATAGAGGCAATTCTGGTAATTCCACTCGACCAGCGGCAGATCTTCGATCTGGCGGCCCTCGTCCTCGAAACGCTTGAGCACGCAGCTCATCAGATAGAGCTCGCCCAGAATGTCGCCCAGGCGCGCGGAAATCCCTTCACGGCGCTTCAGCGATCCACCGAGCAGACCCATGACGATATCCGCGACCGCGGCAAAGGTGACCGCAGCGGTGTCGAGTCCGCGATACATGTAAGCGACGGGACCGGCGGGGACACGAGGCCCGCCGGCAAAAGTCAGGTTGCGGAAAAACGCCCGCAACACGTTGGACGTCGCCGTGCGCATATGCGCAAACAGCAGTTTATCGAAAGCGGCCAGCGATTCCGCCGGGTCCGGCAGATTGGCCGCTTCCATTTCCTTCAGCAGCCAGGGATGGCACCGCATCGAACCCTGACCAAATATCATCAGCGAACGCGTCAGGATATTGGCGCCCTCGACGGTGATCGCGACGGGCACGCTCATATAGGTGCCGAACAGGTAATTGCGGGGTCCCTCCATGATGCCGCGGCCGCCATGGATATCCATCGCATCATTCAGCACGATCCGCATGCGCTCGGTCGCGTTGTATTTCAGAATCGCTGAAAGGACGGAGGGCTGCTCGCCGGCATCGAGCGCAGCGGCGGTCAAACGGCGCGCTGCCTCCAGCCCATAGGCGAGGCCTGCGATGCGGGCAAGCGGGGTTTCGATGCCTTCGAACCGGCCGATCGGCAAACCGAATTGGCGGCGCAGGCGAGCATAGGCACCCGTATAACGGGCGCAGAACATGGAGGCTCCGGTCCCCAGCGCCGGCAGCGAAATCGCGCGTCCCGCCGCGAGGCAGTCCATCAGCATGCGCCAACCCTGGCCGGCGCGTGCAGATCCGCCGATGATCGTGTCCAGCGGCACAAAGACGTCCTTGCCGCGCGTGGGACCGTTCTGGAACGATTGCCCGGCGGGGAAATGACGGCGGCCAATCTCGACGCCAGGTGTGCCGGTCGGGATCAGTGCGAGTGTGATGCCGATGTCATCCTTGTCGCCGATCAGGTGAGACGGATCGTAGAGCCGGAAGGCAAGGCCGAGCAGGGTCGCGACCGGAGCAAGGGTGATATAGCGCTTGTCCCAGGTCAGCCGCATGCCGAGCACTTTCTGCCCGTTGACCTCGCCGTAACAAACCACGCCGCGATCCGGAATCGACGCGGCATCCGAACCCGCTTCCGGTGCGGTGAGCGCAAAGCAGGGAATTTCCTGACCGGCGGCAAGCCTCGGCAGATAGCGCTTTCGTTGCTCATCGGTGCCATAGCGCAGCAGCAGTTCAGCGGGTCCCAGCGAATTCGGCACCATGATCGTGACCGCGGCGTCGGGACTGCGACTCGCTACCTTCATTACGACTGAGCTGTGCATCAGCGCCGAGAAGCCCCAGCCTCCCCATTCCCTGGGGATGATCATGCCCATGAAGCGGTTGTCGCGGATGAAGGTCCAGACATGTTCGGGCAGATCGCCGTTGCGGCGGATGTCCCAATCGTCGAGCATTTCGCACAACCGCTCGACCGGGCCGTCAAGAAAATCCCGCTCCTCGGCGGTCAGCGCCGGTTTGGGGAATTGCCGGAGCTTTTCCCAGTCGGGATGGCCGGAGAACAGCTCACGGTCCCACCACACCGTGCCGGCGGCGATGGCGTCGCGTTCGGTCGGCGAGATCGGCGGCAGAACCTTGCGGTACCATGTCAGAATGGGACGGGTGATGTTGCGGGCACGCCAGCCTGGAGATTGGCTCAAGTGGTGTCTCCTTCTTCCCCGCCCGGTGCAGTACGGTTCAATTTGTCGCCCGCGTGCAGGGATACAGGTTTACTGTGGGTTTTTCGTGGCGAGTATACAAAGACATCGGCAATAGAACGATGAAAACCGGTTTCATTTCCATTGCGTTGTTCCTGACGGCGGCCATACCTGCCGCGGCACAGCGACCGCCACCCGGGACTGGTGAAGATCACACGCAACTCGTGGCTCCCGGCATCTACAGCGTCAACTGGGGTGATATGGGGTTGAATGTCGGGGTTTTCACGGGGTCCGACGGCGTGCTCTTGATCGATGCCCAGGACGAACCCGCAGTTCCGCGGCTGAAAACCGAGCTGGCGAAGATTTCCACCGCGCCGGTGCGGTTTGTGATCGATTCACACTGGCATTTCGATCATGTCGGCGGCAATGCGACATTCGCAAAAGAGGGTGCGGTCGTCATTGCACAGACGAATACAAGAACCCGCATGATGTCGGAGCAGGTCAATCCTCTTGGCGGGAAACAGCGCGCCTTCCCGGCGGGGGCGTGGCCGCAAATCACATTCGATGATTCGCTATCGCTGCATTTCAACGGCGATGACATTACCGTCACGCATGTGCCGAATGCGCATACCGATGGCGATGCGATTGTCCTGTTTCGCAAGGCGGATGTGCTGTTTGCGGCCGACCTGTTCAATTCCGGCGATTACACCCGGATTGATCCACGTGGCGGCAGTATCGACGGAATGATTGCTGCCTATCGCGCATTGTTGCCGATGCTGGATGACAAAGTGAGGGTGGTGCCCGGGCGCGGGCGCGTCGCGGGCAAAAAGCATCTCGAGGAATATTTGAATGTGATGATCGCACTGCGCGACCGCGTCACCACGATGATGCAGGCCGGCCTGACTGTGGAGCAGGTTGTCGCCGCAAAACCGAGTGCCGATTTCGATCCACGCTGGGGAAATGGGCCGATCCGCCCCGATCAGTATGTCGAAGAAGTCTATGCCGATCTGAAATCCCACAAAAACTGAGCGCGGTTGTGCTGGAACGGGATGC
>JAGWSK010000412.1 GCA_028869355.1 Alphaproteobacteria bacterium
CCATTGGAAAACTCTGCGACCCAATTGGTTCGTCACCGCTGCGGCCCATTCCGCTGCATCTTTGGCCGCGGCTGCCCGTGCACGCGCCGATGCGGTGTTGCTGGCACCGGTGTTTCCAACTCGTAGCCATCCGGAACGCGCAACACTTGGGGTTTTGCGCGCGAGCAATATTGCCCGTCAGATTCCGGTGCCCGCCTATGCGCTCGGCGGCGTCAACTGTCGCACCGCGATGCGGTTGACGGGTTCATCGTTCACCGGAATTGCTGCGATCGAGGGCTTGGCCGGGACTCATAGCCGGTAAGACAAACCGAGATAGGCGGCATTCATCCGGATATTCGCCAGCCCATTATAAAACGTTCCGCTGCTGCGACCGTAATGATACCACTGCCAGCCGCCCGTCAGCTCGATTGCGGACGTAAACAGATAGCCGGCGGTCACCTGATAACCGGTGATGTCGTAATCCACCGGGCCTGTCGCATGCGCGTTCGATGTTTCCGCACCCAATCGCCACGGGCCCCGTTCGGCAGTGGCGGAAAAATGGTCCCCTTCGGTCGCCGTGCCCTGCTGCACATCATAAACATTCAGCAACCAGGCATTTGTCTCGCGCCATGCTCCGCCGACCGTCAGTTTCGTATCATCGATGTTGTAGGCGAATTCCGCGCCCGCCGATAAGTCATACAAATTGTTCCCCGCCGCTGTCGGCTGGCGCTCACTGCCTTGCGCGTAACCGGCCGACAGCCCAACCGCGACATCGGAGATGTAATCGGTGTAGCTCACCGCGACTTCCCAGATGTCATGCTGCGCATTCATCTGCGGGTTACCCGTCCACGGCAGAGGTGTCCGCACCGTTTCGGGTGTAAACGATGCGCCGATCTGCACGCCCACCAGGCGCGGCGACAGAAAATTGATCTTGGCGTAGTTGGATGAACTCTGGACCGCAGTGACCTGTTTGAAAAAGCGGCCAAAGTCACGACCCGTGCCCGGATCGCGGAATAGCGAAATGCTTCGCTGCTCCAGGCTCACCTGCGGATCGATGTCAGGGCCGGTCAGCGCCATTGAATAGGCAGCGCCGTCGACCTCGCCGATCTCAAATCGGCCAAATCCGGTTTGCGCGAATCCGAACAGGCGCTCAAGCGCGTCGTTGCCGTAAATATCGCCCGACTGATGGTCGTGCAGCAAAAGCAGATCGGTGCGCAGGCCAAAGACGATTCCATTATCGAGTGTGCGTTGTGCACGCAGCCAGGACCGGAGTTCTCCGCTGGCAACGCTGCGGTCATATCCGCCGGGATCGGATGGCCCTGGGGCTTGCCAGGAATAGGCAAGCGCCCCGCCGGCAAAACCGCCAAGCGAGAGATCGATGTCATCGACCATCAGGTCGACGGGCTCGGCCGGAAGGATGGCACTGCCCTCGTCGGCTGCGCGCGCGCCATCAGCGGCCATGGCCAATGCGATGCCGAGCCACAGCCCGGGCAACGTCAAATTCATTTCCCAGACTCCCTGCTCGGGGCATCACTAATCAACGGCGCGCTGAACGCAACCCGACTTCGTTGCACGCATGCTGCCGCCTAAGTATAAGTCCCGGTGGGGCAACAGGGATTTTCCCATGCGTCTGATCCTCGCCACTGCCAGTATCGCATTGTTGGCAAGTTCCGGTTCGGCCATGGCTGCCGATTGCACGAAGGGATTGCTATGGCCCTATGTGCGCCATCCCGGCGATTGCCTTACGGATGTGGAAATCCATGCTGGCAAGACCGGGGTTTACTCCGGTCCGGCAACGGGTCAGGTCGATGTCAGTACCATCAAGCCGCCGGCCCAGCTCAGCGCCGCTTCGGCAAATGCGATCCAATGCAGCCACAGCTGGTATTGGCCGTTCGGCAGTGGCGATTGCTCGGCGGCGCCGGCCGCAGCCGCTAGCAGTTCGGCCGCGACCGCCGGCAGTTCCACCGCGAAGGACAATCCACCCGCCGGCTTGCCCGCAGCACAACCGGCTTCATCGACACCCGTCGGGAAACCTCAGGCAGCCGCGTCTCCTGCCGCGCCGCCCGTCGTAGAATCTGTTCAAATGCAGCCGGCCATGAAACCGCAGGCCGCAGCTGCGCCTCCAGCGGCGCCAATGCAGGTCGCGGAGACGAACACTGCGGAATGTCATAAGGGCATATTGTGGCCATTCGTCCGCGACAACGGCGATTGCCCAACGGCCGCGGAGGCAGGCAAGGGAAAAACATCCACGGTGCCGACGGCTGCAAGCACGCCCGCTGCAATGCCGGCTTCGGTTGCTCCGCTGCCACCACCGGCACCCCCGGTGCAAGCCGCTGCGGTTGCCGGTCCATCGACGGCGGCCAGCTGCACAAAGGGTACATTCTGGCCGTTCATTCGCGCAGCGGGGGACTGCCCGACCGCGGCGGAAAGGAGCAACGGCAGCACACCCGCCGTTCCGGCTGCCGCGAGTGAGCCCGCTCCAATGGCGGCTTCGGTTGCTCCGTCGCCACCACCGGCACCCCCGGTGCAAGCCGCTGCGGTTGCCGGTCCATCGGCGGCGTCCACCTGCACAAAGGGCACATTCTGGCCGTTCATCCGCGCATCGGGGGACTGCCCGACCGCGGCGGAAAAGAGCAACGGCAGCACACCGGCCGGTCCGGCCGCCGCGAGCGAACCCGCTGCAATGCCGGTTTCCGTTCTGCCGCCAGCACAACCGGCAACGGTCATGCAGCCTGTTGCGGCGGCCAGCCCACCGGTGGCGGCCGGCTGCTCTAAAGGAATTTTCTGGCCGTTCATCCGGGAATCGGGCGACTGCGCTGCGGCCGCGGAAAACGGCAACGACAAGACATCGACCGCTCCGATTGCGGCGAGTGAGCGCACTGCGATGCCGGTTTCCGGTCCGCCGCCAGCACCGCCGGCGCCTGTCATGCAGCCTGTTGCGGTGGCCAGCCCACCCCCGGCCGCGACCTGCAGCAGGGGTACGTTCTGGCCATTCATTCGCGAAGCGGGTGACTGCCCAACTGCGGCAGAAAAAGGCAGTGGCAAAACATCGGCCGTTCCAATCGATGCAAATGAGACAGCTGCCAATCCGGTTGCGGTCCCAGCGGTGGCGACCATGCCGGAGCAGGCGCCGCCAGCACAGAACGGCGGCCCGCCGGCAGCCGATCCGGCAAGCTGCCACAAAGGCTTGTTCTGGCCCTTTGTGCGCGCGACGGGCGATTGCCCGACAGATGCCGGTAAAGGACCACAGCACAGTCCGCCCTGACTGCCTGTCCGCACGGTAATGCTCCGCGAGATTGCGTGGGGGCGCAGCGAGTGACTATAAGCGGTGGAGATTTTGCCGGCCGGGGCCATACTGGCCGGAGTTCAGGGAAAATTTAATGCGGACTATCATCTTGGCCGGGATTGCTGTGGTGCTCGCCGGTTGCTCGCTGTTCTCCGGCTCCAACAATCCGATGCAGACAGCGGCGCCGGTTGCGATGTCGAGCCCATCCGGCAGCAGCGCGCCGTGGTACTGGCCGTTCGGCGGAGGCGACAGCAGTGCCGATGATTCCGCGGCCGGTATGCCGCAACTGGGTGTCAACTCCTACCTCTGGCGAGCCACCCTCGACACGCTCAACTTCATGCCGCTGGCGTCGGCAGATCCGGTCGGCGGCATCATCATCAGCGATTGGTACGCTGCGCCCGACAAGCCGGATGAGCGCGTCAAGGTGGACGTCTACATTCTGGACAAGCGCTTGCGCGCTGACGCCCTGAGAGTCACCGTATTTCGCCAGGTCCGTAGTGCCGGCGGCTGGGCCGATGCGAGCGTCAATCCGGATACCAGTGTAAAGCTGGAAAACGCCATTCTGTCCCGCGCCCGAGAGTTGCGACTCTCCACGCAGCCGCAATAGTTCCGACTCACTCGGGGCGCAAAGAACCTGACGAGAGAGAAAAGAGAAGCGAGGAACGAGAGATGCGGCCGGCGAGGCTCAAGCAATCTCGCTCCTCGCTTCTCTTTTCTCGCGTCCTACTTGCAATGAAATCGAAAGGCCGTCGTGTCGCGCTACAACCCCAGGGAATCCGAAACCCATTGGCAGAGTGAATGGGAAACGTGGGGCAGCTTTCGCGCAGTCAATGATTCCGCGCTGCCGAAATACTATGTGCTCGAGATGTTTCCCTATCCGTCCGGCCGCATCCATATGGGCCATGTGCGCAACTACACCATGGGTGATGTCATCGCGCGCTTCCGGCGCGCCCAGGGATACAACGTCCTGCACCCGATGGGCTGGGACGCCTTTGGTCTGCCTGCGGAAAATGCCGCGCGCGAGCAAAACGTGCACCCGCGCGACTGGACCTACTCCAACATCGCTGCCATGCGCGAACAGCTCAAGCGCATGGGTTTGGCGATCGACTGGTCGCGCGAATTCGCCACCTGCGATCCGGGCTATTATGCGCTGCAGCAGCAGCTGTTTCTCGATCTGTTGCGCGAAGGACTGGTGTATCGCGCCGAAGCCGACGTGAACTGGGATCCGGTCGATCAGACGGTTCTCGCCAATGAACAGGTGATCGAGGGACGCGGCTGGCGCTCGGGTGCTGTCGTCGAGCGGCGCAAGCTGGCGCAGTGGTTTTTCAAAATCACCGCCTTTACCGACGAGTTGCTGAACGGCCTGGATAGCCTGCAGAAATGGCCGGAAAAGGTCCGGCTGATGCAGAGGAACTGGATCGGCCGCTCCGAGGGGCTGCGCTTTTCCTTCCAGCTCAAACACGCGCCGGTACCGCGCATCGAGGTCTTCTCCACCCGGCCCGATACCTTGTTCGGGGCCAGCTTCATCGCATTGTCGCCCGATCATCCCCTCGCCGAACGCCTGGCTGTGGGCAACGAGGCCCTCGCCGCGTTCATTCGCGAATGCCACAAGGGCGGCACCGCCGAAGAAGCGATCGAGACCGCGGAGAAGCATGGGTTCGACACTGGCATCAAGGCGCTGCACCCGTTCGATCCCGGTTGGGAATTGCCGGTCTATGTCGCAAATTTTGTGCTGATGGCTTACGGCACCGGCGCAATTTTCGGTTGTCCCGCCCATGATCAACGCGATCTCGAATTCGCCCGCAAATACCGTCTTCCGGTGGTTCCCGTCGTGGTTCCTGAAGGTGCTGATTCGGATCAGTTCGTCATCGGAGATGAGGCGTATCTTGGGCCCGGCCGTTTGGCCCATTCGCGTTTCCTCGACGGTCTCGACGTGGATAACGCCAAGGCCGAAGTGACCGGCCGCCTGGAAAAAGCCGGTGCCGGCAAGCGCACCGTGCATTATCGGTTGCGCGATTGGCTGATTTCACGCCAGCGCTATTGGGGCTGTCCGATCCCGATTATCCACTGCGCAAAATGCGGCATCGTTCCGGTGCCACAGAAGGACCTGCCCGTGCTTCTGCCGGACGATGCGGCATTCGATCAGCCGGGCAATCCGTTGGTCAATCACGCGTCGTGGAAGAAGGTCACCTGCCCGCAATGCGGAGATGCGGCGAACCGCGAAACCGATACGCTCGACACTTTTGTCGATTCCTCGTGGTATTTCGCACGCTTCACCAATCCGCATGCGGAAACTCCGGTCGATCGCCGTGCCGCCCGTTACTGGCTGCCGGTCGATCAGTATATCGGCGGCGTCGAGCATGCGATCCTGCACTTGCTCTATGCCCGATTCTTCACCCGCGCGATCGCCACAGCAGGAGAACTGTCCGTACAAGAACCATTTGCCGGATTGTTCACCCAGGGCATGGTCTGCCACGAAACCTATCGCGATGAGAACGGCGACTGGCTGCTGCCCGAAGAGATCGAAAAGCGGGACGGCGGCGCGTTCCGGCGCGGCACAAATGCGCCCGTGACGGTCGGACCGTCGGAAAAGATGTCCAAGTCGAAGAAAAATGTCGTGGCGCCCGAGGCGATCATCGGTGTCTTTGGCGCCGACGCCATTCGCTGGTTCATGCTGTCAGACACGCCGCCGGAGCGTGATATCGAGTGGACTCAGGAAGGCGCTGAGGGCTGCTGGCGGTTTATCCAGCGCATCTATCGGCTGGTTGGCGAAGCGATATCCGCATCGGGCGATGGCGCAGAGGGAAATCCGGATGCGACGCTGGAACTGCGCCGCGCCACGCATCGTGGGGTTGCCGCAATCACGGACGACCTCAACGCGCTCCGCTTCAACCGGGCAGTGGCGCAGATCTATACCCTTGCCAATGCAATCCAGAACATCACGGCGGCCAGTCCGGCCGCCCGGCGCGAAGCAGTCGAAACAATGGTGCTGCTGATCGGCCCGATGATGCCCCATCTCGCAGAGACCTGCTGGAGAGAACTGGGCAAAACAATGATGCTGGCATCGGCGCGGTGGCCCAATGCCGATCCACGCCTGGTGGCCAGCGATACCGTGGTGATTGCGGTTCAGGTCAATGGCAAACGCCGCGGCGAAATCGAAATCGCCAAAGATCTGGCGGAGGAAGCGGTGAAACAAAGCGCGCTGGCGCTCGAACCGGTACAACGCGCGTTGCAGGGTAAGCCGCCCCGGCGCGTTATCATCGTACCCGGGCGTATCGTCAATGTCGTGGCATAAGCAGTTGCGCGCCTGTGGGATTCGCTGTGGCGCGGCGGCTGTCAGTACGCTGGTCGCAGGGTGCGGATTTCATCCGCTTCTGGGCACCGTGGGGCAGGGTCCCGGAGTCGGCGACATGTTGTCCGCTGTCTATGTCGATCCGATTCCAAACCGCGTCGGTTATCAGCTTCGCAATGAATTGCTCGATCTGTTCAATGCCACCGGCCAGGCTGACGGCGCGGCCTATCATCTGAAGCTGTCGCTAACCGAAGCGGAACAAGCCGTGGCGCTTCAGACGAACACCAACATCACGCGCTACAATTACACGCTGAGAGCCCATTATGAATTGGTCCCGGCCGGCACCACCGCGCCGGCAAAAACCGGCGATCTCACCTCGCTGACTGCGTACAATGTCGCCGCCGCGCCATTTCTTTACGCAACGGTGGCCGCGGAACAGGATGCCAAGAACCGCGCCGCCAATGATATTGCCGAACGTCTGCGGGTGACAATTGCGGTCTATCCGCGCGATCAGGCGGAGAAGGCGCACTGACGTCATGGAAGTGAAATCCGCGCAAATCAGCCGCTTTATTGCCGAACCACCGGATGATCTTGTCGCTGCTCTGGTATTCGGGCCTGATTATGGCGTCGTGCGGGAACGCGCCAATGCGCTCGCCCGCACCGTCGTCCCGGATTTGTCGGACCCGTTTCGCGTCGTCGAACTGGATGAGAGCAAAATCGTATCCGACCCGGCCTGCCTGCGCGATGAGGCTGCTGCACTGTCCATGACCGGCGGCCGGCGCCTGATCCGTATTCGTGATGCCGGCAACAATCTCTCCCCGGTTATCGAGCGCTTCCTCGATGATCCTGCCGGCGACGCCCTGATCGTCATCGAGTCGGGCGATCTCGCCAAAAGCTCGAGCCTGCGGCAGTTGTTTACGCGTGCGAACAATGCCTCATCCATTGCCTGTTATCCCGACAGCGAGCGCGACCTTGAACCGCTCGTGCGTGCAGCCCTCAAATCCGAAGGGCTGTCGATTGGTCCCGATGCTCTCCAGATATTGGTTTCGAGACTGGGCTCGGATCGAGCTGTGACACGGTCTGAGCTGGAAAAGCTGGCGCTCTACGCGATGGGCGACGATGTCGTGACCGAAGCCCACATCGATGCGGTCATGGGCGACGAATCGCTATTGCGCATTGAGGAGGCTGCAGACAGCGCCGGAACCGGCGATTACGTGCGCCTCGACCGCACGCTCACTCGGCTATGGGCCGCCGGCACTGTGCCCGGCGCGGTGTTGCGCCGGGCCATGGGACATTTCCAGCAGGTGTTGGCGGTCAGTGAAGAAGTCACCAGCGGCGCTGATGCGTTCGGTGCGATGAAAAAATTGCGCCCCCCGGTCCATTTTTCCCGCAGCCGCAGTTTTCTCGCCCAGGTCTCGCGATGGAACAGCGACAGCATCCTCCGGGCGCTAAATCTGCTCTACGAGGCGGAGGCGCTGACGCGCACCACCGGCGTTCCGGAGGAGGCGGCCTGTTCACGTGCACTATTCTCGGTCGCTGCCCTCACGAATACGGAACGCCGCTGATGCTGAAAATCCGGGTTATTCCGTGTCTCGACGTCAAGGATGGGCGCGTCGTCAAGGGCGTGCAATTCCTGTCGCTGCGCGATGCCGGCGATCCGGTCGAGCAGGCGATGATCTACGATGATGCGGGTGCGGACGAACTGTGTTTTCTCGATATCACCGCAAGCCACGAAAAGCGCCCTATTCTGCTGGACGTGGTGGCGCGCACGGCGTCTGTATGCTTCATGCCGCTAACGGTTGGCGGCGGCATCCGCACCATCACAGACATTCGCGCGCTTCTGCTCGCAGGTGCGGACAAAGTCTCGATCAATACCGAGGCGGTACGCCGGCCGGAATTTGTCCGCGAAGCGGCAGAGAAATTCGGCACTCAATGCATCGTCGCGGCGATTGACGCAAAACGCGCCGGAAACAGGTTCGAGGTGTTCACCCACGGCGGGCGGAACGCCACCGGCATTGATGCCATCGAACATGCAGTCAATCTGACGAATCTGGGTGCCGGTGAAATTCTACTGACTTCGATGGATCGTGACGGTACGAAAGCGGGTTACGATCTCGAACTGACGCGCGCGATTGCCGATGCCGTCTCCGTGCCCGTGATCGCATCGGGCGGGGTTGGCGGAGCCGATGATCTGGTGGCGGGGGTCACCGAAGGCCACGCCAATGCAGTGCTTGCGGCCTCGATTTTCCATTTTGGCGAGGTGACGGTTCGCGACGCCAAAGCGCGCCTCGCCTCGGCCGGTCTCTCCGTCCGTCTCTGACTCAGGCGGCCGTCTTCCTTGCGAGCAGGTGCCGGTTTATTTCGATCGTGAGCTGATCGGCAAGCTTGTGGCGCTTCTGCTCCGAACAGGTGAATTCGATCGTGAACGCGTCTTTATTTATCGCCGTGATTCGTCCCTGGAATCGCCCCAGCTCGCCCAAATACGCAATCGCCTGCCTACCGGGGTGGCGCCGAAATTTGCAATGCAGAAATGCACCGCCCACCGAGATATCTTCCACCCGGCATGGCACTTCTTCGGCAGTGTCTGGAAAGTAAACCTTTCCGCCCAGATTCAGCCGGATACGGCGAAAGCGGCGCTTCTCCTTCAATGCTTCTTCGACGATTCCGCGTTTACTCACGTCCATGCCCCCGCAACTCGCTTTGCTCCCATCCGTTCGCTATCATGGGGTTACTCAACAAATTGTTTATCCGTCATCTAAGAAGCCATTGAAAATGAAGAGCAAAGCACCGGCGACGGGATGGTGCGACAAAAGTCTTCCCGGAACTATTGCGCCGTCGTAGGGTTTGACAAAGCGGAGAACAGATTATGAGCCGCCAAATACTCGCGATTGCCGCGTTTGCGGCAAGCATGTCATTGGGTTGGGCAATGGCTCAACCGATTCCGGTCGCGCCCGGAGTCGATTTGTCGATTGCACCTAATGTCGATCCGTCAACTGGGCAGACCAGCTACAACGTCAAAAATATGGATTTCGACCTCTGGTGTCAGCAAACCCAGCGCTACGACATTGGCCGCTGTGAGGCGCGTCGGGCTGAAGACGTCAAGGCGTTCGAGGATTATCGCACGGCAGTCGAGCGCTATGAGCTCGATTTCCTGAAACAGCAGCAGCGCGATAATCAATTCCGCGCGCAGGTCAGCCGCGATCCAATGCAGAATGTGCAGAGCAAGCAGGACGGCTTGCCGTAGCACATGCCCATGGCCCGTGGTTTCTGTCCCCGCGATGGCGGGGGATGTGGATCGCGCTGAAGGCGCGAGACGTAGGGGGCTCTAACCCCACGGCCCACGTTTGTAGCGCCCGAACAGCGGGAATTGCGACAAAGCGGGAGTCAACATCAGACCGAGCGCAAAACCTCCGACATGGGCCATCCATGCCGTCCCCGGCGCCCCTGGCGACGTCAAAAACGCATTCAGCACCTGTAAGAGAAACCAGAAACCCACCACGTAGAAGGCGGAGATTTTCGTCGGGTACAGAAGAATCCCGAGCGGAATGATCACTGTGATTCGCGTGCGGGGAAAAATCAACACATAGGCGGCGAGGACGCCGGAAATCGCACCCGACGCGCCGATCAGCGGCAGTGTGGATTCGGGGTTGATGATGCCTTCGCAAAGCGCCGCTGCGACCCCGCAGATCAGATAAAAAAACAGATATCGCGCATGGCCCATCGCATCTTCGACATTGTTCCCGAAAATCCATAGGTAAAGCATGTTTCCGCCGATGTGCAGAAAACCGCCATGCATGAACATCGAAGTAAAAATCGTCACCCAGCCCCAGGAAATGCCAAACACCACGGGCGGAGCGGTCGAATAGAACAGACTCTTGGGAACGAAGCCAAAGGTATAAATCAGCGCCTGGGAATCCTGCTCGTCAAAAGTGAGCTGCCAAAAAAATGCCGCCACGCAGGCGGCGATCAGACCCCAGGTAATGAAGGGCACAAGCCGCGTTGTCGGATTCTCGTCGGAGATGGGAATCATGAAACAGCAATCAGCCGAATTCGCGGGAAACCACCGAAAGTACCGGAAGTTTTGAGCGATTTATTGTCAAAAACGCGAAATCGGAACGTCCACCGCCAATTGTTCTTTATCGAGCCCGGGCAATTGGGCGCAGCCGGAGTGCAAGCTTCACATCGGCGCGGTCTGATTATCTGTGTGCGTCGCCGGTTGGGCCGCTTCGAACAGGAAGCTCAGCCGTTGCCCAAGTAGCGCATCTGGCCCTGATACACTTGACCGATCTGATCACGCCGCCGTGCCAGACGCGCGGCCTCATCATGCAGATTCGCGCGATGCGCCGCTTCAATGGCGCGGTCGAAATGCATCCGCGCTTCTTCATACCGGCTGCGCGCAGTTTCCGGGCGGCATTCGCGCATCGCCTCATACGCGGCCTCGGCAAA
>JAGWSK010000413.1 GCA_028869355.1 Alphaproteobacteria bacterium
AGCCGCAGGCTTTTCTTCCTTCGGCTCCTCCTTGAGCGCGGACGCAAAAGATTCGCCTTTCACCGTATCGCCGCAAACCGTGTAGCTCGCATCGACGATCATCGGCTGTGCCAGCGCAAAGGCGGCAAGGCTCTTTTTTTGTCCGGTGAGTGCCTCGTGGAACAGCGCCTCTGCCTTGCCGCAGAAACTGCCGTGGTTATCGGCGTTGCGCGACGAGTACTGGTTCGCCAGTTTGGTTTTGAACGAATGATAATCTTCCGTTCCGCTGGCCGGTGCACGGCGCATGAAATAGGCCAGCAACGCCTCATCCGATGCGATCAGCTCAGGCTGATAAAGCGTGACGAAACTGTTGTAGAGCGTCACATCATCGTTCTCGCAGGCGAGAGCCGCCACCACCATTTGCTGCTGCACCGAGGCCACCTGTAGCGCGGTCAGATCCTGCGCGCCCGCGCACACCGTCTCCGCCCATGCCTGACCTGCCATCGCGGAGGTGGCCACAACCGCCGCCACAACCGCCAATTTCTTACGTTTCATCGCAGACATACCTCTCCCGTTGACGCGCCTGTCACGGCGCCCCTTCAGCTTGCTGACAGTTTGTTCCTGAAATTCCGCGGAGCTCGCCGTGCCCTACCGCTCAAGGTTATAGGCCTAATCATCATTCCGTGATCATGAACCGTATCTGAACGGCGCGTTCAGCTTTCAAATTTAATTGAATGATCACAAATGGATAGCTTACGGCGTAGCTTCCGTTTGGCCGGTCACCACGGCGCCATAAAGCGAAACTTTGGCTGCGCTTTTCCATGTCCACACTGCGGCGGTCAAGCTGATCGCGGCGGTCAGCGAAAGCCAGAGCGCGGGTGAAGCACGATTGCCGCTGGATGCAATCAGAAGTGTGGCAATGGCCGGTGTGAAACTTCCGAATATGCCGTTCGCGAGGCTGAGGATGATGGCGTAACCGGAACTGCGGACTTTCTCCGGCATGGTCTCCGCGATCAGCGGAACCAGCGCGCCGGCATAGGCGGCGTACAGGATGGCGAGCCAGATCTCGACCGCGAGCAGCCGGCCGAACCCCGGAGCGGCAACCAGCCAGGACAGAGCGGGGTAGGCGGTCGCGACCACCAGCAAGGCGCTTCCGAACAGGATCGGCCATCGCCCAATGCGGTCCGACGTGGCGCCGAAGACGGGCAGCAGAACGAAGCTGGTCACAGCGAGTGCAAGCCCGACTTCGAAATTGCCCAGCGGCGCCAAATGCAGGGCAGAACTGCCGTAAGTCGGCGTGTAGCCGTTCACAAAATAGAACGCCGTGGTGTTGAGGATGGTCATGGCACAAGCGCCCAGCAGCAGGGGCCAATGGCGGGACAGCTCGACAACCACTTCGGCCGTCGACCGCACGTGGACGGAGCGCTCGAAAACGGCGGTCTCCGGCAGGGAGCGCCGCAACCAGAACAGGATCGGTACGATCGCGCATCCCGCGAGCAGCGGCACGCGCCAGCCCCAGTCCGCCATCTGTTGGCTGCTGAGGATCGCCGTCAGCAACACGCCGAGCGCGGTCGCCGCAATCACGCCCAGCGCCTGACTCGCACCCTGCCACGAGCAATAGAAGCCGCGGGTTCCGGGGGTGGCAATCTCGGCGAGATAGACATTCACGCCTCCGGCTTCGACGCCGAGCGAAAAGCCCTGTACCAGACGCCCGGCGGTGATGATCAGCGGCGCCACAAGACCGATGGCGGCATAGGACGGAGTGACGGCAACCGAGACCGTCCCGACCGCCATCAGTGACAGCGTGAGCAGCAAGCCTTTCCGCCGCCCTGCACGGTCCATGTAGGAACCCAGGATGATCGCGCCAAACGGGCGCGCAATCGATGCCACGCCATATGTTCCAAGTGCGAGCATCAGCGACGTGACCTGATTGCGCGCCGGGAAACAGGCGTGGGCGATGTAACCCGCGAAATAGACGTAGACGAGGTAATCATAGAGTTCGAGGAAATTGCCGCCCGCCGCGCGGATCACGGTGCCGATTTGTTTGCGACGCCCGCTCATCGCCTCACTCCGCGGGCGCTGTGTGCAGGCGTGCCGGCGTTGCGATCAGGACCGGCAGCAGCCATACGGTGATGAAGCTGATCGCCGCAGAGAATGACAGCCACAGCGCCGGTGCGGCGCGGTTGCCGCTGGTCTCGATCAGCCAGGTGCAGATCGCCGGCGTGAATCCGCCAAAGATCGCGGTCGAGGTAACGAATGCCAGCGCAAAACCGGCGGTGCGGATTTGTTCCGGCATGATCTCGGCGAGCAATGGCGTCATCGCGCCGTAATAGAGGCCGAAATACAGCGAGTACAGGAACAGCACCGCGATGAGTCTCGTAAGACCGGGCGCGTTCACCAGCCACAGCATGGCGGGATAGGCGGTCAGGACCGCAGCGGCGGTGGCGAGCAGCATCAGCGGCCGCGTACCGAACCTGTCCGACAACGCGCCGCCAATTGGCAGCCACACCAGATTCGAAATGCCAATCAAGAGTGTCGCGAGGAAGAAGGTCCTGGGCGCCATGTGCAGCGCCGCGCGCGCATAGGTCGGGGTATAGGCGGTGATCAGATAGAAACTCACTGTGGTCAT
>JAGWSK010000414.1 GCA_028869355.1 Alphaproteobacteria bacterium
CCGCTTCAGGTCCCCGAGGGCGTTAAAAAATCGCTGGAGGCGATTTTAGACCGAGGGATGCGGTCAGCGTACGATTCTACAGTTCCAGCGTATTGGGCGCGAAGATTTCTTCCAGCGCGACGCGGCGCTCGCACAGACCCTGCTCGTGAACATATTGTGTTACGGTTTCCAGCACGCGCCGCGCGGCGTTCAGGCCGTAAGGCATCGGCGTCTGCGTTACCGTGCGGCGCACTTCGCGCGGCACGAGGCCCATTTCATAATAGGGCGCCATCCAGGCCAGCGAGTCCTTGCGCACCTGGTCCATCGCCGCGACAAACCCGCTATACAGATTGAGCGTAACCCACGGATTCTGTTCGTATACTGATCGCTTGATCACCACGATATGGTTGATCGGAAAGATTCCTGTCTTCTTGTAATAGCGCGCCGATTCTGCCTCGCGGTCGTCGAACAGGAACTTCACGCACGGATCGCCGCTGAGATCCACACGGCTACGGTCCACCAGATTGTTGTGCGCAATATAGTGCACAATGCCGTCGATCTCGCCGTTCAGCAGCATGTCGCCGAGATTGGTGTTGAGCGGCACCGGGCTGATCGAGACGCCCGGCGGTGACTTGAATCCCGACGAATGGCCGTGACTGCGGTTGTCGTTGCGTTCCATGAACCAGGTCATGTCGCGCGCGTGCACGCCGAATTCGTGTTCCAGCACGCCGCGCGTCCAGATCGCCGCAGTCTGCTGATATTCCGGCACGCCGACGCGCTTGCCCTTCAGGTCGGCCGGTTTTTCGATGCCGCGATCCTTCCGCACCAGGATTTCGTTGTGGAAAAACTTGCGCATCGTATAGATCGGCAGCCCGACCCAGTCGCGGTTGCCCTGCGCGGTCAGGATGGTCAGCGTCGACATCGACATTTCGGAAACGTCGAAATCGCCGTAGCGCAATTGCCGCCAGAACATTTCCGACGGGTGCACGGCGGTCGGAATCAGGCGCAAGCCCTCGAACGCCACCCGGCCTTCGATCACCGGCCGCGTCCGCGGATTGTCGCTGAGCGCGATGCTGAGCGGAAGCACCGAACGTCCGGGGTGCGTACTCACCATTTCGCCTGCAACTCCTTCTCGAAAATGACCCGCCAGTCTTCTCCAGGCGGCACGATGTGATCGTACGGACGTACAGTGCGATGCGTATTCGCCTCCACGCCGCGGATCGTAGCTCCGGTTTCGTTCGCGTCCAGCGCTTCCAGCAGCAACCGCCGCATCGCAACCACGGCCTTGTCCGAGCTGCCGAGAAACTCACGCGAACGGTCGCAGACCGGCCCCATGCCTTCTTGCAGCGCAAAATCCTGCGTGTTGACGCCAACAATCCCGGTGAAGTTGCGCGTCTTCTGCATCCGGCGGTCGACGAGGTAATCGTTCGACGGATTGCGCTTCAGGACGAATGTGCCCGGAATCAGGTCATTGCTGCCGCGGCCCATCGCGGTTTCGCGCGATTCAATCCATTCCGGCGTGAATTGCACCTTCTCGTCAAAGGCGCACATCCAATTGTAGACGTGGGTATGCGTATCGTCGATCGGGACCCAGATATGTCCATCGGCGCGGGGCATTTCATTGCTGCCGCCAAACCAGCCGACATTGTTCGGCCGCATCTGCTGCGCCGGCATGACATATTGGTAGACGCGGATGTATTTGCCGTCCTCGCTGAGATCGCGTGTTGATACATAATAATAACCGTAGTCGGTGCGCTCGACATCGATGCGGGGCGAGCGGTCGCGCTGGCGCGGCTCGGATTTGTTGCTGTTGAAATTGTTATGCGCGAAAGATGAATGTGACGTATCGAGGCCACCTTCGAGCGCCTGCAGCCAGTTGCAATGTTCGAATGTCTTGGACACGTAGAGGGATTTGGCCGGAGCGCGGGTCCATTCATAGTCCGGCTCTGGCGGCATCAGCTCCTTCGGTCCCAGATAGGCCCACACGACTCCGCCACGCTCCGCCGTCGGATAGGCTGGCAATCTGACCTTACCCTGCAATGTCTTACCTGCCGGTTCCGACGGCATGTCCACGCAGGCGCCATGGCGATCGAATTTCCAGCCGTGATAGACGCAGCGGATGCCGCATTCTTCATTGCGGCCGAAAAACAGCGGCGCGCGCCGGTGCGGACAAAATGCATCCACCAGCCCAACCGCGCCCTCGCTGTCGCGGAACGCGATCAGGTCTTCGCACAATAGGCGCACGCGCAAAGGTGCGCCGTCGCGTTCCGGCAACTCGCCGGAAAGACACGCCGGCTGCCAATAGCGCCGCAGCAGCCGGCCCATCGGCGTTCCCGGGCCGACGTGTGTGAGCCGCTGATTGTCCTCTCGCGTCAGCATCTCACCACAGCGCGATGAGATCCTTTGCCATTTCCTTGTGCCAGTCCGAGCCTGCCGGAATCACCCGGTCATAGGCGCGAACCGTGCGATAGGTTTGCGGATCGAGCGCCCGCGGCATGCCACCCCGCTCGTTGACAGCAATCGCATCGAGCAAGAGCCGCCGCATGCCGACAATCGCCTTGTCGGAAGTGCCGAGAAATTCCTTCGACCGGTCACAGATCGAGCCCATGCCTTCCTGAAGCGCGAAGTCCTGGGTGTTGACGCCGACGATCCCGGTGAAGTTCTGCGTCTTCTGCATCTGCCGGTCGATCAGGTAATCGTTCGACTGATTGCGCTTCAGCCGAAACGTGCCGGGGATGTGGTCCTCCTTGCCGCGGCCGGCCGCTTTCTCGCGTGTTTCGACCGCTTCCGGCGTCAGTTCGTCTTCCTGATGCGGCGCGCACATGATGTTGAAAACATGGGTATGCTCATCGTCGATCGGCACCCAGATATGTCCGTCGAGGCGCGCCGGCTTGTTGCGCACGCCCTCATATCCGATGATGCTCGCGCGCATCTGCTGCGCCGGCATAACATAATGATAGACGCGGACATAAGTGCCCTCGTCGGCCTTGCGCTGCGAGACATAGAAATATCCATAGTCCGTGCGCTCCACGTCAATCGACGGCGCGCGGTCGTGCTGCCGCAGATTGGCGCGGTCGCCCAGCTTGTTGTAATGCGCAAAGGACGAATGCGACGTGTCGAGACCGCCTTCCAGCGCCTGCAGATAATTGCAGTTCTCGTATGTTTTTGACACGTAGCGGTGGGTCGCCGGGGCGCGCGTCCATTCGTAATCGGGCTCGGACGGCTGAAGCTCCTTCGGCCCCATATAGGCCCACACCACGCCGCCTTTTTCCGCCGTCGGATAGGCGAGAATTTTTGCCTTTGCCTGCAATGTCGTACCGGCCGGTTCCGACGGCATGTCGACGCAATCGCCATGCCGGTTGAATTTCCAGCCGTGATAAACACAGCGCAGACCGCATTCCTCGTTGCGCCCGAAAAACAGCGGCGCGCGCCGGTGCGGGCAATAAGCCTCCACCAGCCCGATTTTGTTCTCGCTGTCGCGATAGGCCACCAGGTCCTCACCCAACAGCCGGATACGGATCGGTGCGCCGTCGATTTCCGGCAATTCCTTCGACAGGCAGACTGGCCACCAATAGCGCCGGAACAGTTTGCCCATCGGTGTGCCCGGGCCGACGCGCGTAATTCGTTCGTTCTCCTCAACCGTCAGCATACGTCTTTTCTCCTGTTTTCGATGGTTCGATGGTGATGTGAATGGCTTTGCCCGGCGCTTCGCCGCCAACCAGCTTCAGCGCGTGGTCGACATGGTCGAGGCCGAGAACATGGGTGGAAATCAGCTCCAGCGGATGGTGGCCGGAATTCATCGCGCGGATCGCGAGTTCGACCGCCTGATAAGAATGGCCGCGCACGCCCCTGAGTTCGGCCTGGTATCGGATCAGCCGGTCAACATCGAG
>JAGWSK010000415.1 GCA_028869355.1 Alphaproteobacteria bacterium
CCTGATCGTACCGGGCTTTGGCATGATCAGCCAGGTCGTCTCGACCTTTTCGAGAAAGCCGGTGTTTGGCTATCTCGGCATGGCCTATGCGATGGTCGCCATCGGCTTCATCGGTTTTGTGGTGTGGGCGCACCATATGTACACGGTGGGCCTGACGGTCGATACCAAGGCCTATTTTGTCTTCGCAACGATGGTCATTGCGGTGCCGACCGGGGTGAAGATCTTCTCCTGGATCGCAACCATGTGGGGCGGTTCGATCAGCTTCCGCACGCCGATGCTTTGGGCGATCGGTTTCATCTTTCTGTTCACGATTGGCGGGGTGACCGGCGTGGTGCTGGCGAACGCCGGCGTCGATGTCGTGTTGCAGGACACCTACTACGTTGTGGCCCACTTCCATTACGTGCTGTCGCTGGGGGCCGTGTTCGCGATTTTCGCCGGCTGGTATTACTGGTTCCCGAAAATCACCGGCTACATGTACAATGAGACGCTGGGGAAGCTGCATTTCTGGATCACGTTCATCGGGGTGAATATCGCCTTCTTTCCGATGCATTTCCTTGGCCTCGCCGGGATGCCGCGCCGCTACGTCGATTACCCGGACGCCTTCGCCGGCTGGAATTATGTGTCATCCATCGGCGCATTCATCTCCGGGTTTGGAGCCCTGGTGTTCCTGCTCTGCATGGCGGAGGCATTCATGCGCAAGCGGGTCGCGGGTGATAATCCGTGGGGTGTGGGCGCCACCACACTGGAATGGCAGCTGCCCTCACCGCCGCCATTCCACACCTACAATGACCTGCCGCAGATCGCCGATACGGCGCATCACTGAAGACTGGGCGGCGATGACCACTGCGGTTGAAAAGCGGCATTCCGTAGCACTCGCGGGGAGCGAATTTGCCACAATTTCCGATTACTTCGCCCTGCTGAAGCCGCGGGTCATGTCGCTGGTTCTGTTTACGGCGGTTGCCGGTCTTGTGCTTGCGCCGGGTCATGTTCCGATGGCGACGGCTCTCACCGCGCTTTTGTGCATCGCGGTCGGTGCCGGTGCGTCGGGCGCGCTCAACATGGCCTATGACGCCGATATCGATTCCCTGATGTCGCGAACTCTCGGGCGCCCGATTCCCCAAGGCCGTATCACGGCCGGAGCAGCGACTGGATTCGGGATGGTCATGGCTGTGGGATCGGTGACCACGATGGGTCTGCTGGTCAATCCGGTGGCGGCGGCTCTTCTGGCCTTTACCATCGCGTTTTATATTCTGGTTTACACAGTCTGGCTGAAACGCCGGACGCCGCAGAACATTGTCATCGGCGGTTTGGCCGGGGCATTGCCGCCGGCAATCGGGTGGGCTTCGGTGACCGGTTCGCTGGCCGTTCCGCCGCTGGTGCTGGTCGCGATCATCTTTCTGTGGACGCCGGCGCATTTCTGGGCACTGTCGCTGTATCGTACGTCGGATTATGTCCGCGCGCGGGTGCCGATGCTCCCCGTGATTGCCGGGAAACGTGAAACACGGCGGCAGATTGTTCTGTATGCGATTCTGACGGTGGTCGCAGGATTTGTTCCTGTCGCGCTCGGTTTTGCCGGTCCGGTGTTTGCGGCGGTCAATGCCGGTTTGGGCGGCTGGTTTGTGGTTCAAAGTGTGTTGGTTGCCGCGGAACGCGACGAAGTGCGCGAGCCGCAGGCACGTCGTCTGTTCGGAATTTCCATCCTCTATCTGTTCGCGGTGTTCGCGGCGGTATTGCTGGAGCAGGCGGCAGGCATTGCGCCGTTCGCGCCCCTGATCGGACAATGAATGATGACGGCGACCGGCAGCAACGCTTCGAACGTGCCCGCCGGATGCGGAATTACGCCATTGCCGGCGTGCTGTTGTTCCTGGTCCTGCTGTTTTTCTTCATGACCATCGTAAGGCTGGGCGGACATGTCGCGGATTAGCAAGAGATTGAGACTGACGCGCAATCACGTCGTGTTTGCAAGCTGCTTTTGTGTGGTCGCCGCGATGGTCGGCGCGACGTATGCGGCGGTGCCGCTATATTACGTTTTCTGCCGCGCGACCGGATATGGCGGGACACCAAATCGGGCGACTGCGGCGCCCGGGGCGACCGGCACCCGCGTGATGACCGTGAGGTTCGACACGAATGTTGATCCCAAACTTCCGTGGACATTCGTTCCGGAACAACGATCGGTTCAGGTCCGCATCGGTGAGGATAAACTGGTGTTCTTTCGTGCCGTGAACAATTCGAATGTGCCGATCACCGGCCATGCCGCGTTCAATGTCGAGCCTGATTATGCGGCGCGGTATTTCTCGAAAATCCAGTGCTTCTGCTTCACCGAACAACGGCTCAATCCGGGGCAGGTGGCAGAGATGCCGGTCTCATTCTTCATTTCACCGAAACTCCTCGCCGATCACGAAGAGGATACGGTTTCCGAAATGACGCTTTCCTACACATTCTATCCTTCGGCCACGCAGAAAACGGACAACAAGACCGCATCCGTGCCTGTGAACGGCAAGGGTGGCTGATCCTCAAGGGGGCACACATGGCGCACGGCGAAGTTCATCACGACTACCATCTGGTCACTCCCAGCCCCTGGCCGATTGTCGGTGCCACCGGCGCCTTCCTGATGTTGATTGGCGCGGTGTTCTGGATGAACTCCGCCTATACGGGCTTCTGGGGCCTGCCGGTGAACGGCCAGCCGTGGGTTTTCCTGATCGGCGTGGCGGTTGTGATCTACACCATGGCGGGCTGGTGGCGCGATGTGGTGCGCGAGTCGGTGGTCCTCGGCGATCACACGCCGGTCGTCAAGCTCGGCCTCCGCTATGGCATGATCCTGTTCATCGCCTCCGAGGTGATGTTCTTTTTCGCGTGGTTCTGGGCGTTCTTCAATTCTGCGTTGTTCCCGAAAGACGTTTCGATCGGACAGTGGCCGCCACAGGGAATCGTGACGTTCGACCCCTGGCATTTTCCGCTGCTGAACACGCTGATCCTGCTGACGTCCGGCGCGACGGTGACCTGGGCACATCATGAGATACTGAACAACAACCGCAAGGGCGCGATTCAGGGTCTTATCGTGACGATTCTTCTCGGCATGAGCTTCACCGCCGTACAGGCCTATGAATATAGCCACGCCACCTTCACCTTTGGCCTCAATCACGCGATGCTGTTGCCGCTAACCGATCCGGCGCATATGTCGCTGACCGCGGGCGTGGGCAATCTCACGGCGATCTACGGCACGACCTTCTTCATGGCGACGGGATTCCACGGCGCGCATGTCATCATTGGAACGACATTCCTGATCGTATGTCTGGCGAGGGCGATTGCCGGTCAGTTTACACCGGCGCGGCATTTTGGCTTTGAAGCCGCGTCCTGGTACTGGCACTTCGTCGACGTGGTGTGGCTGTTCCTGTTTGCCTGTATCTATGTCTGGGGCGCCAGCGCAGTGGTGGAATGACTGACAGCGAATCCGTTCGGCCGCCGGCGGTGATCTACGCGACCCTGATGTCGCGCTGTCCCCGCTGTGGCAAAGGCCGGCTGTTTCAAGGTTTTCTTGACGTGGCGCCGTCGTGCTCAGCCTGTGGTTTGAATTACGCCGGGTTTGAGGCCGGGGACGGTCCCGCCGTGTTCGCCATTCTCATCGTTGGCGCCATTGTCGCCGGGGGCGCACTCCTGACCGAAGTCAATTTCCAGCCGCCATACTGGGTGCAGGGTGTGATCTGGGGGCCGGCAGTCGTCATTCTGTCGCTGGGATTGCTGCGGCCGCTCAAGGCCGCGCTGATCGCACTGCAATACAGGCACCGGGCGGAAGAAGGACGCCTCGCCCAAAAGTAATGGCGGCTGCGGCGCTTGCCACTTCCACGTCCGCTCACGATTTCGCGGCTTTGAAGCCGCGAGCGGGAGTGATTTAACCGCCGGCATGATTCGATTTCGTCCCATGCTCGTGCCCACGCTGTTTGTGGCGCCGGGGCTCGCGCTGCTTATCGGCTTGGGTGTCTGGCAGATCGCGCGCCTGCACGAGAAAGAAATGCTGATCGCCAGTGTCCAAGCCGGGTTCAACTCTGCGCCCGAGTCACTGGACAAGCTTTTGGCGGCAGGCGCCGCGGGCGCGGAATGGCACCACGTTCGTGTTTCAGGACGCTTTCTTCACGACAAAGAGCAATATCTGTTTGCCCAGGGGCCGATGGGGGCTACGGGCGTGCAGGTGGTCACCCCGTTCGTGCAGGCGGACGGCAGAATCATTCTGGTGGATCGCGGGTTCATTCCGGATCGGCTGCGCAATCCGGCGCGGCGTGCACAGGGAGAGATTGCCGGCCAGGTGTCGTTGACAGGGGTTGTGCGGCTTTCCGAGAAGCCCGGCGCCTTTACGCCGGCGCCCGACCTGAAGACCAGGCTTTGGTTTGTAAAAGATGTGCCGGCCATGGCAAAAGCCGCCGGAGTTCCGGCCTTACCGGTGTTGATCGAGGCCGATGCCACGCCCAACCCCGGCGGATGGCCCCTGGGCGGACAGACCAGAATCGATATTCCCAATGATCATTTGGGATACGCGATGACATGGTTCGCGCTGGCATTGGCGCTGCTGGGCGTCTATTTCGTGTACCATCACTCGCGCGGCCGGCTGACGCTCTGAAGCCGTCAGTTTCGTGAGGCGGAACAGAGCCATGGAATTTCTCAGTACGAGAGGCGGCCGAAGGGCCTCGTTTGAGGACGTGCTTTTGGGCGGACCGGCGCCGGATGGCGGGCTGTATCTGCCCGAACACTGGCCGGTATTCACTCCGCCGCAAATCCGCGAAATGGCATCCCTGCCTTATGCCAATGTTGCCACGCGGGTGCTGCTCCCGTTTGCGGCAGGATATTTGACCGATGACGAATTACATGCCGATGCGGAAACGGCTTACGCTACATTTCGCCACCGCGCCGTGGCTCCGCTGAAACAGCTCGCGCCCGATCTTTTTCTGTTGGAGCTGTTCCATGGCCCGACACTGGCGTTCAAGGACATTGCACTGCAGTTGATGGCGCGCCTGTTTGCACGTGCGCTGGCGCGGAGCAGCCGGCGGGCAACGGTCATCGCCGCAACGTCCGGAGACACGGGATCGGCGGCAATTGCCGCGTTCTGTGGGCAGCCGGGCGTCAATATCG
>JAGWSK010000042.1 GCA_028869355.1 Alphaproteobacteria bacterium
GGCCGGAAAAGAACTGCGCGATATTGCGCGGCGCGACGAGGCCATTGGTGCGGATATAGGCGCCGACATCGCAATACGCCGTGCCGCGCAAGCCCAGAATGGCGCCATCGCGCGCGCAGGCGATTTCAATCTCGCATTCCGCGTCACGGGCGTGCTGTGTCGCGACGAGATTTTCGCGCCGGTCCTCGATCCATTTGACCGGCCGGCCGAGATGCCTGGCACAGAACGGAATCAGGAAATCCTCGGGATAGAATTCCCCCCGCGCGCCAAAACCGCCGCCAACATCATTTTCGATCAAATCGACGCGGTCTTCCGGCAATTCCAGTTTGGCAGCCAGCATGCGGCGATTGAAGAACGCCACTTTCGCTGCGCCCGAGACCGTGAGTTTTCCGGCAGCTGCGTCCCATTCGGCGAGCAGCCCGCGCGGCTCCATCGGCACCGCGGCGTGGCGGTGCACGCGAAATCTCTCCCGCCGCCGGTATGCAGCGCCGCCAAATGCGCGCCCGGCATCTCCCAGGACAGCGGTGTATTTCACCGCGAGATTGCTGCCGTGCCGAGGATAGAGCAGTGAATTGTTGCGCCGCGAAGCTTCAATATTGGTCACCGGCGGCAGCGCTTCGATTTCAACATCGACTACGCCCGCGGCATCTTCGGCAAGTGCGGCAGTCTCAGCCAGCACCACCGCAATCGGCTCGCCGGCATAACGCACCACGTCGCGCGCCAATACCGGCTGGTGAAATGGCACCAATGACGGCATGGGCTGCAGGCGGATATCGACACTCGGCATCGGCTGCGGCAGATCGGACGCGGTGATCACGGCGTGTACGCCGGGCATGGCCAACGCTCGGGTAGTGTTGATACGCCTGATTCGGCCATGCGCAAGTCCGCTGCGCAGGATGAATGCGTGAAGCTGCTCATCGCGCGATACGTCGGCGATATATTCGCCGACGCCGCGCACGAACCGCAAATCCTCCGTACGCGGCATTGCGCTGCCAATCAGCCGGTTTGCCTGCCGCATCAAATCTTGCTCACCTCGATCACCGATGGCGGAAACAGATCCTCAAACCGCAATTTGCGCTCCACCAGCCCCTGCTCATGGGAATAGCGCGTCAGTGCCTCAATCTCGGCAGCGTTCTCGCGCACGCCATAGCGCCAGAAGTCCTCAGCCATCAATTTTGCGGTTTCGTCCGCTTCGGCCACCAGCCATGGGAGCGTGATCATCAGGGCGTTTACCTCTCGCACATCGCGCATGGCATAGGTCTTCGCCTGACAGAACGCCTTGTAGAGGCTCGCCGGCAGCCACGGGTGGGAAGCGGCGATTTCCCGCTTGAGACCGATCAGATGCATGATCGGAAACATTCCTGTTTTTTTGTAATATTCCTTTTCCACCGTGCGATAATCCGGAAACAGCCGCCCGACATTCGGCGCCCCGCGCATGAAACAGCTCGGGGCGCGAGCGCTGAAGACCGCATCCAGCTCGCCCGATTCCAGCGCGCCCGAAAGCGTCTTGTCGGGGGGCAGCGGTTTCAAATCGAGTCCCGGAATGGGTTTTAACGGCGTGCGCTCGGTGCGCCCGGGCTCCTCGATTCCGCCTTGCCGCCAGCGGATATCGGTCGGCTTCACGCCATATTCGTCCTGCATCAGTCCGCGCAGCCAGACCACCGCGGTGATCTGGTATTCCGGCAGCCCGATCAGCCGGCCCTTGAGGTCCTGCGGCGTGCGAATGCCGCGGTCGGTGCGGATGTAAATGCCGGAATGGCGGAAAATGCGCGACACAAAGGCGGGAATGCCGACGTATGGCGAGGTGCCCGCGTCCACGGTTCGCAAATAGGAGCTGAACGACAATTCGCAGGCATCGAATTCCTGGTGCTTGAACGCGCGGTGGAATATCTCCTCCGGCTCGAGCGGGATATAGGTCAGCGTGCAACCTTCGACCTGCACCCGCCCGTCCAGAATCGCGCGCGTCCGGTCGTAATCGCCACACGCCAAAGTCAAGGGAATCCGCGCCGTCATCTCACCCCTCATTCCATCCATTGACAGTCTATATCCTGCCCGACACGTTGCGTGTCACACAATGTTATGCAGGGGGGAGCATGGGAAATTTGCGCCTGACACTGGCCTGCGGCCCCTATGACCGGACGCAGGCGCTGAAGGACGGCACCATCCGCCCCGAAGGCATTGAACTCACCTATCTGACGTTGCAGCCGGCCGAAATCTTCTGGCGCATGCTGCAATACCGCGATTTCGATATTTCCGAGATGTCCCTGTCGAATTACACCAGCCTGGTGTCCGGCGGAAATTCGCCGTTTATCGCCATTCCGGTGTTTCCGTCGCGCGTGTTCCGCCACGGCTATTTCTTCATCAATGTCCATAAAGGCATCGAGCGGCCGCAAGACCTCAGGGGCAGGCGCGGCGGCGTACCGGAATACAGCATGACCGCGGCGGTTTACATGCGCGGCCTGCTCCAGCACGAATATGGCGTCGCACCGGAGAGTGTCGATTGGGTGCAGGGCCGCACCGACCGGCTGGGGCGGAAGCTGCCGCCGGACATAAGGCTGACGCAGGCGCCCGCCGGCGCCGAACTCGGCGATTTGCTCGACAAGGGCGAAATCGATTTCATGATGACGGCCAACAACCCGCTGGCATTCCGGCGCGGATCGCCCAATGTGCGGCGGCTGTTCCCGGATTACGCCGCGGCCGAAAAGGATTATTTCCGTCGTACACGGATTTATCCGATCATGCATACGGTGGTCATCCGGCGCGAGATTTACGACCGCGATCCCTGGGTTGCGCTCAGCCTCTATAAGGCGTTCCTGCGCGCAAAGGACTATGCGTTCCGGTTGATCTCCGAGACCGGATCACCGAAAGCGTCATTCGCCTGGCTTCAGCCGCTGATCGAGGAAGAACAGTCGATTATCGGCCGCGACTGGTATCCCTACGGGATTGAGGTCAACCGGCCGAGCATCGACGCGCTCCTGCAATACACTTTCGAGCAGGGGCTGTCCGACAGGAGGCTCGCGGTCGAAGAACTCTTCGCGCCGAGCACGCTGCGCGATATTCCTCTCTCCGAAGGCCAGCATGTTTAGGAGAAGCGAGAAACGAGGAGCGAGAAAATAGAGCATGACCCGTGCTCTACCCAGGCGATGCTCTCGCTCCTCGCTTCTATTTTCTCGCTTCTCGCCTATGGCGTGGACAGTGTGCGGAAAATGCGGCCGAAGAACCCGCCGCCTGCGGCCTGATTGGCTTCCGCTGCCGCTTTCGCGTCCTCTTCCGGCCCGTCGTTCCGCGTGGTTTCCGGAAGCGTGTAGAACGGCCCTGTCTGGGGAATGCGCGTTTCATCCCATCCGCCGCCCAGCGCCATCACCAGATTGACGCTGACTGCCAGCCGGTTGCTGAGAACGTTCAGCGCCGTCACTTCGGCGTTGATGCGGGTGGTTTGCGCCGTCACCACGGTGGTGAAATCCACGGTTCCGGCGCGATACTGGTTGGTGTCCAGCATTTCCGTCTGCCGCGCATCCGCCACCGTCTTGTTCGCCGCCGCTGCCTCCTGCTCAAGAATTCTCAACTGTCCGAGATCGTCTTCGACTTGCTGGAATGCCGTCAGCACGGTCTGCCGGTAGGCGGCCACGGCCTGGTCATAGCGCGCCCGCGCCTGAAGATTTTGAGAAATGCGTTGTCCACCGTCGAAGATGGTCTGTGCCAGCGACGGTCCAAAGGACCACGAGGCACTGGATGCGTTGAACAGCCTTCCAAGACTTGTTGCCGAAAATCCGTAGGACGCATCGAGCGTGACATCCGGAAACCACGCCGCTTCGGCAACTCCAATGCCGGCGTTGGCCGACGCGACATTGCGTTCCGCCACCGCAACATCGGGGCGCCGCTCAAGCAGTGTGGAAGGAATCCCGGCGGGTACAACCGGCACGTCCATGGGAATCATGCCGACCGCAACATCGACATCGCTCGGCGTTTTCCCCGTCAGCGCAGCGATCGCATGCTCCGCCGTGTCACGCGTCAGACGCACGGCGACGAGTTGGGTCGTGGCGGAATCGACTGAAGTATCCGCAGTGGACACATCCGCCAATGTCGCAATCCCGGCCGCGTATTTGTTCTGGGCGATGGTCAGAGCCATGCGGAAATCTTCAATTGCGGCGCTCAGCAGGTCGGCCGCCGCATCGGCGGCGCGCAACTGGAAATAAGCAATCGCC
>JAGWSK010000416.1 GCA_028869355.1 Alphaproteobacteria bacterium
GCACCGCCCGAATTGCCGGGATTTATCGCGGCGTCGGTCTGGATGAAGAACTGATAGTCCGAGGCACCGCCATTCGAGCGGGCAAGAGCGGACACAATGCCGCTGGTCACGGTCTGGCCGACACCGAATGGATCGCCGATCGCAAGCACGAGGTCGCCGACCTGCAATTTATCGCTGTCGCCGAATTCGAGCGCCGGCAGTTTCTCTCCTTTGGTATCGATGCGAAGGACGGCAAGATCGGTGCGCGGATCGGCCAGCACCACTTTGGCCTGGTATTCGCGCCGGTCCGGCAGCGCCACCTGGATATCTTGCCCGCCCTCGATAACGTGGTTGTTGGTGATGATTATGCCGTCCGGCCGGACAATGACGCCGGAACCAAGCGATTGCTCAACCCGGCTCCGCATCGGGCCGGTCCCAAAGAATTGTTGAAACAGCGGATTCACCGGCTGGCGAATGACGCGGCGGGCGTAAACATTCACGACGGCGGGCGTGACCTTTGATACGACGGGTGCGAAGGAGAGCTGAATCTGCGCCGGGCTCTGCGGAAGCACGCGATCGGCCGCGCCGGCACTCCCCACAAGCATCAGACCAATCAGGACTGCAACCAGCAGTCGCATTGCACCCTCCAGGCTTTGGCGCGGATATAATATTGTAGTCGGCAAATAAAGGGCTGACTTCGGCGGCCCGCCACGGTCTGGACAGCGTTAAATTCCTGCAACAGTCTGCCAACTGCCAACCAACCATGGGTCCACGTGAATACTCTCATTGAAATTGCCGTTCTGGCCATTCCGATCGTGCTCGCCGTCACGTTTCATGAAGCGGCCCACGGTTTCGTTGCGCTCTATTGCGGCGACCCCACGGCCAAACTGGCTGGGCGCCTGACGCTCAATCCCCTGAAACATGTTGATCTGTTGGGCACGATCATTTTGCCGCTGCTTCTCATCCTGTCCCACGCCGGCTTCCTGTTCGGCTACGCGAAACCGGTTCCGGTCAATTTCGGCGCGCTCCGCCATCCACGCCGCGACATGCTGCTCGTCGCCGCCGCCGGACCATTCATGAACATCCTTCTGGCGCTGTTATCGACGGCACTCATTTACGGCGTGGCATCGCGTGCGGGCAGCGCTCCGGATTTGGTCCAGGAGGCAATCTTATTGTCGGTGCAGCTCAACATCGTGCTGGCGATATTCAATATGCTGCCGTTGCCGCCACTGGACGGGAGCAAGGTACTGGCGGCATTTCTGCCGGTGAAGGCAATGCGCCCCTATCTGGCGTTCGGGCGGTACGGGATGGGGCTGCTGTTACTGGTCCTGATCGTCTTGCCGCTGATCTCCGAACGCACCGGGCTCGGGCTCGATGTATTTGGCGTGCTGGTGCAGCGGCCAGCGAACTGGCTGATCCGGGGTTTGTTGGGCGGCTTGAGCGCGTAGCGCTGCGCGCCTAAAGGAGCGTCAGGCGGCGGGGGCTTCTTCGCTGGCTTCCGCGGCTTCGACCGGTCCGGAATCCTTGCCCTTGGCGTCGGTGTCGCGATCGACGAATTCGATCACCGCCATCGCGGCATGGTCGCCGTAGCGGAACCCGGCCTTGATGATCCGCAGGTAACCGCCGTTGCGCTGGGCGTAGCGTGGCCCAAGGACATCGAACAGCTTGGTGACCATCGCGGCATCGCCGACGCGCGACAAAGCCAGCCGGCGTGCATGCAGACTGCCTTTGCCGTTCTTGGCGGCCGTGACCAGCTTCTCGACGATCGGACGAAGGTCTTTTGCCTTCGGCAAGGTCGTCTTGATCTGCTCATGCTTGATCAGGGCGCAGGCCATATTGGCAAACATCGCTTCGCGATGTGCCGAACTGCGGTTCAGACGCCGGCCGGATTTCAGGTGACGCATGGCATTCCCCTAAACAACCTGTTCACTCTCAACTCACCTTGCCGCGCCGGTACACGTTTGGTTCCGGAGTGCGGGCGCCCCCGACCAGTGCGGCAAAGCCGCACTGGCGGACTCAAAAAGTAGCGCGCAAAGCGCGCGGGCGCGTTTACGTCGTAAGCGTGGGCGCGCCCTTGCGCTTGCTCCGCTCGCTATCCCCGCCCCGATCCTGCTTCGCTCTGCCGAGCTACGCAGGATCGACCCGCCCCCA
>JAGWSK010000417.1 GCA_028869355.1 Alphaproteobacteria bacterium
AAGAAGCAGAAGC
The DNA here is from genome assembly GCA_028869355.1 of Alphaproteobacteria bacterium. Classification (GTDB taxonomy): domain Bacteria; phylum Pseudomonadota; class Alphaproteobacteria; order Micropepsales; family Micropepsaceae; genus CAIYRG01. Next base: position 14 of record JAGWSK010000417.1, read on the forward strand.
TCAGCAGCCACATCATCCGCCGGTGAAATGAAAACACCGGAAGACGGTCGAGGCGTCCCGCGGCCGAGACCCGCTGCGCACAATTCGCCTCTCCCCTTGTGGGAGAGGGCGGCGCGCCCGCACTTGCGGAACGCAAGTGCGGGGTGGCGCGCCGGGTGAGGGGTGAGTTCTGAAAAATCTGTACCACACCGCGATCTACCACGCTTTCTCACTTAAGTCGCGAACGCGAATCAACTTGCATCGTTCTGCATCCGGCGGCACGCTCTGAAGTTGAGGCATGTAATCCACAGGCCTTCCGAAAATTTTCGACGGCGCGACATTGCCAAAGGGAGGAAAAGATGGCGGCCAGCGGAGACAAACTTGCCAATCCGGCACCGCTCGGACTGATTGGCTTTGGACTGACCACGGTTCTGTTGAGTTTGATCAATGCCGGCATCCTGCCGAAGCCGGGCGAGAACGTTGTCATTCCGCTGGCGCTGGCCTTTGGCGGCACGATTCAGGTGATCGCCGGGATCATGGAATTCCGCACCGGCAACACCTTCGGCATGACCGCTTTCATGAGTTACGGCGCATTCTGGTGGTGGTTTGCGCTGCTGCTGATCCTGGGTTCAAACCACACCCTCGCACTTGATGGCGCAGGCACGACGATCGGCACGGCGCTGCTGCTGTGGGGCGTGTTCACGATGTATATGTGGGTCGCCACCTTCCGCCTGACGCGCGCCCTGTGGTGGATTTTCCTCACACTGTGGATCGCGTTTTACCTGCTCGGCTTCGGCGCCCTGCTCGGCCTGCCGGGACTGTCATTGGCGGGCGGATATGTCGGACTCTTGTGCGGCGGCCTCGCGATGTACACGAGTTTCGCACTGGTCACGAATGCCAGCTTCGGCCGCGATGTATTGCCGGTAGGTGTCGAACCCATGCTCGCATCATCCGATGCGGCGATGCCTGTTGGCCGGGCAAGACCGGTCGCACCGTAGCATCTGTCGTTCGACTGGCCCGCCTACCCGCTCGGCGCTTCCGCCTTCGCGCTTCGGGCTTCGGGCTTCGTCGGACAGGTCGGCGCGGCAGCGTTTGTGAGCACTCCCATTGCTTGGATGAGCGCTGGCTAAGGCTCGAAAAGTGCTGACGCAGGATCGGCTTGCGGAAGTATCAGGATAAAGGCGGCAGTACATCGGCGGACTCGAACAGGGTAACCGGAAACCAACAATTCAGCGTACGAATTAGCCTTGGCGCTTCGAACGTCTTACCTTGAATTGCTCAAACCGGAGCCAAAGAGGCGAACAGGATAGCTGCTACAAATACCGTCGCAGTGGACCAGCGGACTGATTTGCGGAGTCGTTTAATGCGATCTTGGAAACGGGAGCTCTTGGACAAGGCAACAGGAGCCCTCGGAGTGAATATCGTACGCAAAGGTACTGCACGCGAGCTCGTAGAACTGGAATATCTGGCGGCGTTCTTGCGCGAGTTCCACGTGGATTGCGTGTTCGACGTTGGCGCAAATAAAGGCCGATACGCAGAGTGCGTTCGGCGATTGGAATTTCGTGGAAAAATTATTTCGTTTGAGCCAGTTCCATTCCTGGCCGCAGAACTTCGTGACAAAGCCAGATTCGACCCGGCATGGGTTATCGAGGAGGTTGCTCTTGATGAGGAAGTACGCGACGTTACGTTTAATGTTATGGCCCACAGTAGTTTGAGTTCAATGTATGACCCGAAGAGTTACATGAAGGAATTTAGCGTCGTACAAAAACTGAGTTTGCGTACCGGCACCCTTAAGACTTACTTCGACAAGTATTCCGAAGGTTTTCGACGGCCATTTTTGAAATTGGATACGCAGGGCGCAGAGATCGCCATTTCAAAAGGTGCAGGAGACAGGTTGTCCCGATTTGTCGGGCTGCAGAGCGAGCTTTCGTTTGAGCCAAACTATAGGGACCAGATTCAGTACCGGGATGCTATCGAGTTCTTCGAAAGTCAGGGATTCGCACTAACGGCACTGGTCCCAAATGGGTTTCATTTCCCAGAACTCATTGAACTTGATTGCTTTATGTACAACACGCGCGTTTCCCATGCTGCCTCATAAACCGCTCGGCGTTGCCAACCTGGGTGAACCCGTCCGTCTGATTTGGACGTGCCGCTTGTCCCTGAGTTTTCTGATAGTCGCCATTTGCCTGGCTCCGCGTGCCAGAGTTGTGCCAAGCGTTGCCTTGGAAGGATCAGTGCTAGGACGACCTTCCCGCAATCCGCTGATCAGACTCAAGAAGGCTGGTGGGCGCGACAGGGATCGAACCTGTGACCCCTACCATGTCAAGGTAGTGCTCTCCCGCTGAGCTACGCGCCCATCACTCCGGACTCTATACATGCGCCCGCGCGACGCAGGCAAGCAGCGAGCGCGCTCTGGTCTTAATCGCGCAGGCATGCTCAGAATAGCCCACCTTCCGATGCAGCATTTTGGGGATGTGCAGGCATGGCTCCGGATCGATCAAGCACGCGTTGTAACACTGCCACCGGTTTGGATTGCAGAGCGTGGGCGTGTGAATGATCGGAAGTTTTCAACTATTGCCGTTCAGCGGTGCCGAGGCCGAACCGATCCTGGACGATTTGCGGGCCCAACCGCTTCTGCTGCTCCGGCCAGAACCGCAGACATCGCCCTTGATCTTCGCTTCGCCGCACAGCGGCCGGTTGTACCCGGAAGGTTTTGTGCGTCAGACCCGCCTCGACTCCCTCACGTTGCGAAAATCCGAGGACGCCTTCGTTGACGAACTGTTCGGCTGCGTTGGCGCATTGGGAGCGCCTCTGCTGGCGGCACGTTTTCCGCGCGCATACATCGATTCAAACCGCGCACCCGGCGAAATCGATGCGGCGATGTTCGACGGCCCGATCGCGTGTTGGGTGGGCCCGCGGACGCCGCGCGTCGCTGCGGGACTGGGCGTCATCCCGCGCATTGTCCGGGACGGAGTAGACATCTACGACGGCCGCCTGACGGGGCGCGAAGTGCTGTTCAGGTTCGAGAATTTCTACCGGCCCTACCATACCGCGCTGAGCCGGTTGATCGCCCAAACCCGCGATCAATTCGGCCTTGCGATCGTCGTCGACTGTCATTCCATGCCGCCGCCGGCGAAAGGCATGGAGATTGTCATCGGCGATTGCTATGGCGAATCGGCGGCTCCGGGGGTGATCGCGCAAGCGCATGCGACGCTGACTTCGCTCGGCTTTTCGGTGACGCGAAACGCTCCTTATGCCGGCGGCTACACCACCAGGCTCTACGGCAAACCCGAAGCCGGCGTTCATGCCGTGCAAATCGAGGTCAACCGGGCGCTTTATCTCGACGAAACGACAATGGAGAAAAGCGCCGATTTCGCCCAGGCGAAGGACCGGCTGCGCCGCTTTGCCCGCGCGCTGACGGCCAGATCCTGGACCGATCTCACGCGGCGTCAGGCCGCGGCCGAATAGAAAAATGGCCGCCCCGAAGGGCGGCCAAGTTGTTGGGAGGAAACGCCCCCGGGAAGGGGCCGCGGCATGGCAGGAGGAAAAGCAATGCCGCACCGCAACAATATGCTTTGCTGCGAATGCGAAATCAAGTTTTTATTTGTGAAATTTTTTGCAGCAATCCGTTAAAAAAATTATGGTTGCATTGCAGCAAGGAGGCCAACCGGCTGAAAATCCTGATCGTCACGGACGCCTGGAAACCCCAGGTCAACGGCGTCGTGCGGACGCTGGAATATCTCGCCGGCGAACTGGCAGGCCTGGGACATGAGGTGCGTTTTGCGACGCCGGAGGGCCATCCAACCGTGCCGTTGCCGACCTATCCGGAAATCCGGGTGGCGCTGTTTCCACGATCCAGGCTGTTGAAAAGAATTGCGGAATTTTCTCCAGACGCGATTCATGTGGCAACCGAGGGCCCGCTCGGGCATGCCGCAAGAGCGATCTGCCGCCGTAAAGCCTGGCGCTTCACGACCTCTTTTCACACGCGCTTTCCCCAATATGTCCATGCGCGCTTTCCGCTTATTCCGGAACCTCCGGTCTATGCGATTTTGCGCCGCTTCCATCGCGCCGCCGCGCTGACCATGGTCGCGACTCCCTCCATCAAGCGCGACCTTGAGACGCACGGCTTTACCAATCTGGTTCTGTGGTCGCGGGGGGTCGATATTCACCAGTTCACGCCCGCCCGGCGCATGGCCGCGGCTGTTTTCTTGCCGGAAGCTCCCAGGCCATTATTTCTTTATGTCGGGCGCATCGCCGTCGAAAAGAATGTCGAGGCTTTTCTGCGGCTCGACCTGCCCGGGACCAAACTGATCGTCGGCGAGGGACCGCAGCGGTCTGAACTCCAGGCACGCTTCCGGCAGGCGAAATTCCTTGGGCAAAAAACGGGCGACGAATTGGCCGCGCTTTACGCCTCCAGCGACGTCTTTGTTTTTCCAAGCCGGACCGATACTTTCGGGCTTGTCCTGCTGGAAGCGCTGGCCTCAGGGACGCCGGTGGCCGCATTTCCGGTGAGCGGACCATTGGATGTCGTCGGAACGGCCGGGGTGGGGGCGCTTGGCGAGAACCTGGGTGAAGCCGCGTTGCAGGCATTGGCGACATCGCGGGACTTGTGCCGCCGCTTTGCCGAAGCCAATTCCTGGCGGGCCAGTGCCGAACAATTCACCGGCAACCTGGCGTTAACCCGCTAAATTATTAACCCGCGCCCGAATCAGGATTTGCGGCGTCGGCAAGGCACGATTGCGCCGCAATTTAAGTCTGTATAAGCCCGCTCTTAAGCACAAAGGTACCCATGGATCTCCGCAACATTGCGATCATTGCCCATGTCGACCACGGCAAAACCACGCTGGTCGATCAGCTTCTCAAGCAATCGGGGGCGGTGCGGAACAACCAGCAGATCGCCGAACGGGCGCTCGATTCCAACGATCTCGAGCGCGAGCGCGGCATTACCATCCTGGCCAAGTGCACCAGCGTCGAATGGAGCGGAACGCGGATCAACATCGTGGATACGCCCGGCCATGCCGATTTCGGCGGCGAGGTCGAACGTATCCTGTCGATGGTGGACGGCGTCGTGCTGCTGGTCGATGCGGCAGAATCGGTGATGCCGCAAACCAAATTCGTTCTCTCCAAGGCGCTGAAGCTCGGATTGAAGCCGATCGTCGTGATCAACAAAATCGATCGCCAGGACGCCCGGCCGAAAGAGACGCTGGAAGAAATCTTCGATCTCTTTCTCGCGCTCGACGCCAATGACTATCAGTTGGACTTCCATGTGCTTTACGCCTCCGGCCGGCAGGGCTGGGCGTGTCAGGCGATGAGCGATGCACGCAAGGATTTGTCGCCGCTGTTCGCGCGCATCATTGCGGACGTGCCGCCGCCGAAAGCGCTGCAGCGGCAGGGCAGCGAATTCCCGTTCGCGATGCTGGTGACGACGCTGGAAGCCGATCCTTTTCTCGGCCGCGTGCTCACCGGGCGCATCGAATCGGGGACCATTAGTGTCAATCGCGCCATCAAGGTCCTGTCGCGCGACGGCAGCGTGGTCGAGCGCGCCCGCGCCACCAAATTGCTGTCGTTTCGCGGACTGTCACGAGTGCCGACGGAAAGTGCGTCGGCCGGCGATATTGTCGCGATCGCCGGTCTGACCAATGCCACGGTGGCCGATACGGTATGCGACCTCGAGGTCGAAACCGCGTTGCCGGCCAATCCGATCGATCCGCCGACTCTCGCCGTCACGTTTTCGGTCAATGATTCGCCCTTGGCCGGCCGTGAGGGCGACAGGGTCCAGAGCCGCGTGATCCGCGACCGGCTGCTGCGTGAATCCGAAGGCAATGTCGCCATCAAGGTGCGCGAGACCGGTGACAGCAATTACGAAGTTGCCGGACGCGGCGAATTGCAGCTCGGCGTGCTGATTGAAACCATGCGCCGCGAAGGATTCGAGCTGGCGATTTCGCGCCCGCGTGTGTTGTACCGCAAACATGAGGATACCGGCGAGCGGCTGGAGCCGATCGAGGAAGTCACGATCGATGTCGATGAACCCTATGCAGGCATCGTCATCGAGAAAGTGTCACAGCGCCGCGGCGAGATGCAGGACATGCGTGCCACCGGCGCCGGCAAAATCCGTCTCCTCTTCCACGCGCCGTCGCGCGGGCTGATCGGCTATCACGGCGAGTTTCTCACCGATACGCGCGGTACCGGTGTGATGAACCGGATGTTTCACGGCTATGCGCCGTACAAGGGACCGATCGAAGGCCGCCGCAATGGCGTACTCATATCCACCGATGACGGCGAAGCAGTCGCCTATGCGCTGTGGTACCTCGAAGAGCGCGGGCGCCTCTTCATCACGCCCGGCACAAGGGTTTATCAGGGCATGATCATCGGCGAGAATTCGCGCGACAACGACCTCGATGTGAATCCGCTCCGCTCGAAGCAACTGACCAATATCCGCACCCACGCCAAGGATGAGGCGGTGCGGCTCACTCCGGTTGCGCCGCTCACGCTGGAGCAGTCAATTGCCTATATCGAGGAAGACGAATTGGTCGAAGTCACGCCGAAATCCATCCGGCTGCGCAAGCGCGCGCTATTGCCTCACTTGCGCAAGCGCGCCAAAGAGGAAGTCGGATAGCTTTCCCTGGCGGCAACCATGGACGATGTGGAGCGGCGCGTCGCGTTTGCGCAGGTTTTGGCGGATGCCGCGGGCGCGGTGATTGGGCCGTATTTCAGGAGCCCTGTCGCCATGACGGACAAGGGCCGCCCCGGCTTTTTCGATCCGGTCACGGAGGCGGACCGCCGCGCCGAAGAAGTCATGCGCAAAAGCATCGCCTCGGAATTTCCCAAAGATGGAATCATCGGCGAGGAATTCGGCGCCATGCCGGGCACCAGCGGGTTTGACTGGGTGCTCGATCCGATCGATGGCACAAGGTCATTTCTTGCCGGCAATCCTCTGTGGGGAACGCTGATCGGGCTTGAGCATCATGGCCGCACGGTTCTCGGCGTGCTCGATCAGCCATTCCTGCGCGAACGCTTCACCGGTTGCAAAACCACCGAACTGCGCGACAGGCGCGGCACAACGACGCTGCATACGCGCGAATGTGCCGCGCTGGCCGATGCGCTGATCTGCACGACTCATCCCATCACCTATTTCGACGACCAGCAGCGCGCCAGGTTTCACCGGCTCGAACTGGCCTGCCGGTTTTCGCGCTATGGCGGCGACTGTTACTCCTATGCACTGCTCGCCATGGGGCATGTCGATCTGGTGGTTGAAGCCGGGCTCAAACATTGGGATGTCGCGGCGCTGATTCCGCTGATCACCGGAGCGGGTGGCACGCTCACCGGCTGGAACGGCGATCCCGTGCCGCGCGGCGGCAATGTCATCGCCGCCGGCGATCCGCGTATCCACGCTGCCGCCGTCGAGCTGCTCGCGCGCTAACCGGCTTCGTCCGCGCGCCGAAGATACATATCCACGAATGTATCGAACTCGCGCCAGAACTCGGCCCGGATGGCGTCGGTTTCCATGAGAATTTCGTGGCGCGCGCCGTCGATCTCGACATAGCGCGCATTGGGCAGCCGCTGGCTCAGCGCGCGAATGGCTTCGCTGCGCACCACCGTGTCCTGACCCGCGCCGAACACCAGCAATGGAGTCACGACGTCGTCGGCAAAGCGACGCCGGCGCATTCTTCGAATGGAGTGGAAGGCAGCCCCGAGCCAGCCGAATGTCGGACCACTGATGCGCAGGAATGGCTGTTGCCGGAGCAGATTCTGATTGCGTTCGAACCGGCCGCGGTCGGACGTCACAACATTATCCTCAAACCGCAATTCGAGCGGGTCGCGCCGTTCAATCCCGAATATCGGGCGCTTCGACGGGCGATAGAGATTCAGAATCCACGCCAGCAGTTGCACCATCGTGGGAGAGTATTTGCCGGTGTCGATGTCGATCATCGGCGCGCTCAGAACGGCGCACACAAATCGCCGCGGATGATCGTGGAGATAGCGCAGGAGGTTGTGACCGCCCATGGAATGGGCCATGGCGACCAGGGGCAGCGGCGCCGGCAACGCGCGCTGTATCGGTTCGACCACCTGAAGCATCAGCGCCGCGAGGTCGATGTCATATTCTTCAAAATGGCCGACATGCCCGGCGCGATTGCCATAGACCCGGCGTTCGGATGCCCCCTGACCGCGCCAGTCAAGGCTCACGACTTCGAACCCGCGGGCGCAGAGTTCACCCGCAACTTCGTTGTACTTTTCCATGAACTCGGTGTGCCCGTTGAGCAGCACGCAGATCGCCCGGCCTGGACGCCCGGGCCCGCTCCAGACACCGGCACGGAGCTGGTGCTGATCGGGCGTGATGAGGGTCTGGGCGCGAAAGTCCGGGGTAGCCACGGTTTTGGCG
>JAGWSK010000418.1 GCA_028869355.1 Alphaproteobacteria bacterium
AACAACCGCGAGCGCATGCACAGCATCGAAATTTTCCGGCTCGCGCGCGACAACGGGCTCCAGAATCTCGGCCGCTTCGGCCGGCTTCCCGGCGCGACTGAGCCGGATCGCCTCCATGATTACCGCACTCACGCGTCTGCCTCGACCGCAAAGGCGCGCGGGGCCTCGCCACTCCTGTCCAGCGCGATCATCTGCCGATAGGCGGCTTCGAGATGCCGCGCGAACAATGGGGTATTGAACAGCGGAGCACTTTCGCGATTGCGGACAAGTTTCGCCCTTACGGCTTTCAGCGCCTCGCGATCTTTCGCAAAAAACAGCGCCTTCGCTTCGTAACTCTCCAGCGAATCGGTGGCGAGTTCGGACACGCCCGCGGCGTGAAGAAGACTGACAGCCACACGGGCGGGAAATGTCGGCCCATAGAGGCTGATCAGCGGCAGCCCGGCAAACAGCGCATCGCTGCCGGTCGTATGGGCCGAATAGGGCGAAGTATCGAGGAACAGGTCACCAAGATGCTGACGTGCAAAATGATCTGCCGGGGAAATGCGGGTGGCGAAAATCAGCCGGTTGGGATCGACCCCTCGCGTCTCCGCTTCGCGCCGCAAATTATCGGCCGCAGCGTCATTGTCCTGCAGCAGCCACAACACACTGCCGGGTACTTTCGACAGCAACCGCATCCAGACGGTGAAAATCTCCGGCGTGATCTTGTAGTTGTTGTTGAAACAGCAAAAGACAAAAGCCTCTTCCGCCAGGCCCATGTCGCGGCGCGTGAAAACGCGGTCCGAAATCTCCCGCTTCGAATCATTGGCCTGATACGTGTGCGGCATCCACACGACGTTTTCATCGTAGAATTGGCGATCTGCCTCCGGAATGAGAAAGCGGTCGGCGATGATGTAGTCGATCGCTCGCGACCCCATGGTGCCCGGGAAACCGAGAAAGTTGACCTGAATGGGCGCCGGCCTTCTGAGCATGATTCCCGGCCGGGAGCCGTCGGTGAAACCCGTCAGATCGACGGCAATATCGATTTGCCTGCGGCGTAGTTCCTGCGCGATGTCATCATCGGTACGGCCCGCGGCATCGATGAAGTTTTCAAACGCGTTGCGAATGCGATCGCGGATCGGACTGTTGCCCGCGTTGTTCAGCGAGACGCCGGTCAGCTCAAACGCATTCCTGTCGTGGTGTTCAAAAACCCCCGCAATCAGAAAGGCGACCGGATGCGGCCGAAAATCCGCGGACAAATATGCAATCCGTATTCGCGAGCCCAATCCGGTGCTGGCGCGGCGCACCGCGAGCGCAGACGGCGCCTCGTCCTGCATGACAATCCTGGCGCAACGAAGCTGCGATTCCGGCTTCGTGCAGATCGAGAGATAACCTTGCGGATCGATCAGCCGTTCGCCTTTCGCAATCCCTGCCGATAGCCTTTCGCGATCGCTTTCAATCGTGCGCCATTCGCAGCTTCGCAGGCGTGACTGGATAAGGAATCCCGCTGCATAAGGCGCATCCGGCGCAGTGCGCAGCACATTCTCAAATTCGCCGGCGGCTTCGGGAAACCGCTTGGCTTCGAACAGGATATTGGCCCGGTTGTTTCTGGCCTCGCTGTGACCCGGATCAATGCGGATCGCCCTGTCGAATGATTCGAGCGCTTCCGGTTTGCGGCCCATTTGGACCAGCGCGATGCCGCGCCGATTCCAGGCATCGCTCACATTGGGGCGCAGTTTCAGGCCGGTGTCATAGGCTGTGACCGCGTCCTGATAGCGCTTCAACATGACCAATAAATCGGCGCGCATCAGCGCGAAACCGCCGTTGCCGGGTTCGGTTTTGGCTGCACGTTCGAGCGAAGCAAGTGCTTCGGCCGGACGGCCGAGCGCCATCAGGGTCTGGGCGCGGTCGGCCCATAATCCGGCGGCACCGGGCGCCAGTTGCGTCGCACGATCCAGATTTTCCAGTGCATCGCGAGGCCGGTTGAGCGCAAGTAATGCCCCTGCCCTCGCCGCATAGGCTTGCGGCAAATTTGGCCGCATACGAACCAGGTGCTCGCTTTCCGCAAGCGCTTCCGGGTGCCGGCCAAGACGCATCAGCGCGTGAACGCGGTTTCCGCGCGCCTCGACAAAATCGGGCCGGATCGAGATCGCGCGATTGAACCGGTCCTGCGCCTCCTCAAACCGGCCCGCCGACATCAGCACGCAGGCGTAATCGAAAAATGCGACCGGCGCGCGCGGATTGACGCTGACCGCCTGCGCCATCATCTGCTCTGCTTCTTTGAGTTGGCCGGAACGGTAATAGATCACTCCGAGCGCGTGCAGCGCATCGTAGTTGCGCGGCTCCTGCTGCAAGACCTGACGGTACAGGGCGGCCGCTTCGGCAAGCTTGCCCGCTCCCCCGAGCGAGGATGCGGTCCGAAGCAGCGACTCGGTCACAGCGCTGGAATTTCCGAAAATCAGTAGGGTGGGCGCGACGCAGAGTTTGCCGGCGCGCTATTTTGCTGCGTGTCCGGCTTCTGGTCTGTCTGCGCGGGCTTCGGCTCCTCGCGCGGTGGGATCGGCATCGATGGCCCGCGCAGTTCCTGCAATGTGACCTTGCGGTCCTTCTTCTTATCGACCAGCTCAAAATAGGAATGGGCGGTGTTGGCAAATTCCCTGAAATCCACACAGCCGTCGAGATTCCAGTCCACCAATGGCGATGCCTGGGCCCCGTCGCGGGCCAGCCGGCGCTGGTTCTCGGCCCGTGTCTCCGCGGCATCGAGGCAGCCATCGCCATTGGTGTCGGCGGCGGCGAAATCGGCCTTCAGCCCAGCTTCCATTTC
>JAGWSK010000419.1 GCA_028869355.1 Alphaproteobacteria bacterium
AACGACAGTCGCGGTTTTGTCACCACTATTTGCGCGTGCAAATGTCAGCGCAACTTTCCCCGGCGCGAGCTGCGACCCTGAGATCATCGCCGCGAGCGTGTCGAGAATCATCTGCTTGGATTTTTCTACGACGGCGTCCGGTAGTTTGCGCGTGCCTGCTCCCGACATATAGGCCGAGAGTGTGGGCATCACAGCGCCTGGCGCCGCCGCCATAACGCGTTCCGGCACAAAGCCGCTCAGCGCAAGCCCGGCCGCGCCCTGTAACAGCCACCGCCTTGGCAGCAACAAATCCTGCTTTTGCATCCAACCCTCCCTTTGCAATTCAGCTTGCGTGCAGCGCGGTGTGAAGAATAAAGGAAACCGCCCGCCTGCGCGCCTTGCGCACAGTTTTTTTGCACTCCGCGCCAGTGCGGCCCAAGCGCGCTTTGCGCGCCCTTTTTGATTCCGCGCCGAGTGCGGCTCTGCCGCACTCGGTCGGGGCGCACTGGTCGAGGCGCCAACGCGGTTTTTTGGAGCATGGAGATGCACGAAATGGGACGCGCCTGGCAATTCTTTCTGACTGTGGCCATCACGGCAATCGCGTTCGCATATCTCTATTACACGTCGGACTACTACGCGAAGCGTTCGGCACCGCCCTCCCCGGTCGCTGCGGCGACGGTCGCGCCGGCCGCCGTTCCGGTAAACAAATAGTTGCCACAGGGGTCCTCCTTGCGGTTTGCCCCAAAAACGGTTCTTTAGCGACGCAATTTTGCCGTCAATTGCACTGACGGTCCAATTTGCCAAATCCGTGAACGGGGCGTCATGAGCCGCAGCACCCGCATTGAACTGTCGATCTTTGCCGCCCTTCTGGTACTCTTGGCAACGCTATTCCTGCTGCCGGTCAATATCTGGCGCGGCCCGATCGAGCGCGCTGCAACCGCTGCGCTTGGCCGCGACGTTCGCATTCGCGGCGATATTCACTTGAGCATTTATCCCGATATCGGGCTCAGGCTGTCTGACGTGTCGGTCGCCAATCCGGCCGGCGCGCAGGATCCCCAGATGATCAACGCCGGGAGTGTCGTGGTCGGCGCCCAGATCGTACCATTGTTGTCGGGGCGCCTCGAAGTCACGCAATTGACCTTGCAGGACGCGAAAATTGATCTCGAGATCGGTTCGGACGGGACGACGAACTGGAGCTTTGGCGAGGAGCCCGCAGCCGGCCACAAGGCTGATGCTGCAGCCCTGGACCGGATCGGATTTTCGCATGTCGCGCTGAGGCACAGCGACGTCACCTGGAAGAATTCGCGTACCGGCACCTCAACATTGTTCAAGGATGTGTCGCTGTCTCTCGACATGCCCGATGTTCCCACCCCGACATTGGCATTGCCGCTCAGCCTCGACGGAAACCTGAATTACAACGGCGAACGCCTGACCCTGTTTGGCCGCGTGGACAATTTCGGCGCAGTGCTGGGTGGCCGCAGCACCTCGATGCGCCTGTCGATCTCCTCAGAAATCATCAATGCCGATTTTGAGGGCATGGTCGGCAAGGGACATATCTCCGGCGCATTGAAAATGGGTGCGCATTCGGTGCGCAGCTTCGCGGCATGGCTCGGCCATCCGCTGCCGGAGGGCAACGGCTTTGGCCTGGTGGCGCTCGAAGGGACGTTCGCCGCGCGCGACGGAGTTTACTCGCTCAGCCATACGCATCTCGCCTTCGATTCCATGAACCTGAACGGCGATCTGTCGCTTGATACAAGGCCGAAGGTTCTGCTGCTCACGGGTGATGTGGCAATCGACCGGATCAATGTCGAGCCCTATCTCGCGCCGGGGGCTTCCGATGACACCGTGATTGCGCAAAAGGCGCGCGCGGCCAATCCGGACGCACCACTCGCTTTGTCGGGCCTGCGCAGCATCGATGCCCAACTTACGCTCGCCGTCGGCGGTCTGGTGCTGCCGCACATGTCGCTCGACCAGGCGATCGTCCATGCCGATTTGAACGACGGCGTGCTGAAAGCCGAATTGAAAAGCATCACGGCATTTGGCGGGAAGGGCAAAGCCAGCCTGATCGTGGACGCCAAGGGAGACGAACCGCAATTCCACCAGTCGCTGGAGATTTCCGGAGTCAAGGCACAGCCGTTTCTCGCCGAATTGGCCGGCGTAAAGAAAATCGCCGGTACCGGCGCCATCGAGTTCGATATTTCGTCTCATGGTGATACACCGCGCGACATCGTCAAGCATCTCGACGGCAAAGGCGAAATCAGCATCGCGGACGGTACCCTCGCCGGCGCCGATCTCGCTGCTGTCGCGAATCTCCTGCAAACCGTTCTTTCGGGCGAAATTCCCGACGCCGCAGTCGGTCAATCCGCGCAGACTCCGTTTCGTAGCCTTTCGGCGAGCTTCGTGGTCGAAGACGGCGTTTTGCACAGCCGGGACATGCGCCTGCTGAATCCCGCGGTGGAAATCCATGGCGCCGGCGACATAGATTTCCCCGCCCAGAGACTCGATCTGCATTTTGATCCACGGCCCGCGCCCGGCATGCACAATTCCGGCATCGGCGTGCCATTTTTCGTCAAGGGAAGCTGGCAGAAACCGCGTTTCGGCGCCGATTCGGGCGCGGCCGCCAAATCGTTCCTGAAGCGCGTGGAAACCGATCCGGTCGATCTCCTGACCCGGCCCGGCTTGTCACTCAAATCCATTTTGGGTAGGCAAAAGCCCGACTCGAATTGACAGATAGGGAATGAAGCTCCCGCGCTGGTTGGCCGTTACACTTGCCGTCGTTGTCGCCGCGGCGGGGCTGTTCTGGCTGATGCGGCCGCCACCTTCGCTCACCGTCGTCAGTTGGGGGGACATGTACGGGCGCGCACAGACGATCGCGCTATTTCATCCGTTCGCGGACAAGAACCATGTCGATGTCAATATCGCCGATTATGGCGGTGGGCTGAAGGAAATCGCCGCCCAGGTCGCGTCCGGCAAAATCGATTGGGACGTTGTCGATCTCGAACTGGACGACGCTGCCGCGGCATGCCGGCAAGGCCTGCTCGAACGCATCGACGATATGGAGCTGCCGCCCGGCGCGAACGGATACGCGGCACGGCGCGATTTTGTCCCCGGCGCGCTGGGGCCGTGCTGGGTTGGCAGCGCCGTGTACAGCCAGGTTATCGCAGTGGACGCATCGCGCTTTGGCGACAACCAGCCGCGCCGGGTCGAGGATTTTTTCGATCTGCGGCGATTTCCCGGTCTGCGCGGATTGCGTGATGGCCCCAGGTTCAATCTTGAGCTGGCGTTGATCGCCGATGGCGTACAGCAGTGGCGGGTCTATTCCATGCTCTCGACGAATGAAGGCGTCGACCGGGCGTTCCGGAAACTCGACACTATCAAATCCTCGATCATGTGGTGGCGCCGCACCGCTGATCCAGCAGAAATGCTGAAGCAGGGCCGGGTGGCAATGAGCACTGCCCTGAATGCCCGCGTGTTCGACCTCACTTCCGACCCGGCTATTCGCACCATCTGGGACGGCCAGTTATATCAGCTCGATGTTTTTGGAATTCCCAAAGGCGATCCGAAAAAGCAGCTCGCGCAAGATTTCATCCGGTTTGCGACCACTCCCGGAGCGCTGGCCGAAGAGGCGCGCTATTTACCATATGGTCCAGCCCGTCTGTCCGCGATTGCGCTGGTCCGGTCGAATCCGGAGAACCAGGCGGACATGCGCCCCTATTTGCCTACCGCACCGGTGAATTTCTCCAGTGCCCTCGAAGTCGATCCCGATTGGTGGGCCCAGCACGGTCCTGCGTTGGAGGCACGCTGGACCGCGTGGCGTAGAGCGGGATGAGGCCCGCTCTCACCCAATTGACTCAGGGCTGGCACGGCGGCTGCTAAAATGGGCTCTTGCGGTTGACATTACCCGCACGCTCAACAAGCTTGAGCAGAGCAGAAGTCTCTCCGCCAAATCGGGCCGCAGCCGGGAGCCGCCACACAGCCGATGATGAATTACGCGATCAGACGAATCCTCGGCGCGATTCCGACGCTGTTCATCATCATTACGCTCGCTTTTTTCATGATGCGCCTGGCGCCCGGAGGACCTTTCGACAGCGAGCGGAGGCTGCCACCGGAAATCGCCAGGAATGTCGCCGCCGCCTACGATCTCGATAAGCCTGTCTATCAGCAATATTTCATCTATCTGGGAAAATTGCTGCACGGCGATTTCGGGCCGTCTTACAAGATCCGCGACTTCACCGTGACGCAACTGATTGCCAATGGCTTCCCGGTCAGCCTCAAACTTGGATTGCTGGCGATGATTCTTGCCATCGCGGTTGGCACGACGCTCGGGGTGGGTGCGGCGCTTCGGCAGAACCGTCCGCCCGATTACTCGATCATGACTTTTGCCATGATTGGAATCACCGTGCCCTCCTTCGTGATTGCACCGCTGCTGCAGCTGATCTTCGGCATTTACGGCGTCCACTTGTTCGGTCTCGATCTATCGCTTCCGGTGGGCGGCTGGAATGGGGGCGCGCTGCCCAATCTTGTATTGCCCGTCATTGTCCTTTCGCTGGCTCCGATCGCCGTGATCGCGCGGCTGACGCGCGGCAGCATGGTTGAAGTGCTGCGCTCGAATTTCATCCGCACGGCGCGCGCCAAGGGACTGCCATCCTGGCGCATTGTCGTGCATCACGCGCTGCGCGCCGGCCTGTTGCCGATGGTCAGTTATCTCGGTCCGGCGCTTGCAGATATCGTCAGCGGCTCACTCGTCGTCGAGCAGATTTTCGGCATTCCGGGAATCGGCCGCTACTTTGTCCAGGCGGCGCTCAACCGCGATTACACGCTGGTCATGGGCGTCACGATTTTCTATGCCGCGCTCATCATCGGACTGAACCTGATCGCCGACCTGCTCTATGGCGTGCTCGATCCGCGTGTGAGGTATCAGTGAATTTCCTCTACCGCCAAACCGGGGCTGCACGCGCCGACTCCGAACTGATGGAAAAGGCCGAGGGCGTCGCGGGGCGCAGTCTGCTCGCGGATGCCCGCCGACGGCTGTTCCGAAACAAGGCTGCGGTCGCGAGCATGGTCCTGCTCGCGATCATCACGCTGATGGCGATCTTCGCGCCGCTGCTTTCGCCCTATGGCTACAGCGATATCGACTACAACCTGATTTCCTGCGCTCCGGCCTGGTGGCCGGCAGATCCCTTCACCTGCCACGCCGGCGGTGCGCACTGGTTCGGCACCGACATTGTTGGCCGCGATCTGTTCATCCGGGTGCTTTACGGCGCGCGAGTCTCGCTCGCGGTCGGCGTTGTCGCGACGCTGGTCAGCCTCGCCATCGGGGTCCTGTACGGCGCCGCGGCAGGCTTCATCGGCGGCAAAACCGACTCGTTCATGATGCGTGCGGTGGACATTCTTTACGCGCTGCCGTTTATTTTCTTTGTCATCATCCTGATGGTGATCTTCAACCAGAATTTCATTCTGCTGTTTCTGGCCATCGGCGCGGTGTCGTGGCTGACCATGGCGCGAATCGTTCGCGGCCAGACGCTTTCCGCAAAGCAGA
>JAGWSK010000420.1 GCA_028869355.1 Alphaproteobacteria bacterium
ATAACCAAGCTTGCGGCTTGCCTCTTCGAACAAACTTGCGGCCACATTCCGCGCCAGCGGCTTGTTCGGATAATTGTTGGACCGCGGGCCTTCAAAGACGTTTCCGCCGTCGATCTTCTGTCCGCGAAGGTTCCCCGCCTGACCTGAAATGCCGCACAGTTTTTCGAACTTGTCGTAGAAAGGCTCCATGTCGGCATAGGTGACGCCGAAATCCTGCACCGTCATGTCGGCGGGAATGACGTTGCGCCCGTATTTCTGCGTGTAGTGCGACCGGACAATGTAATCCACTTCCAGCCGCCGCCACGTGGCGCCATTCCAGTGCGACCCCGCACCGCCCACATTCATGCCCGGCAGGAACGAACCCAGGCGCCGGATCGGCAGCGCCGTCTCGCGCGTGTTGTGGCGCAGCGTCACCGTCTCCATCGCGGTGTCCTGAAACAGCTCGTGCCGGTTGGAATAGCGCAGCTCATCGCGAATTGAGGGAATGGTGAAATCCTCACGCGGTGTGCGCATCGCGCCGCGCTCCAGACCCACGACATGCAATCCCGCTTTGGTCAATTCACGCGACAGGATGCTGCCCGTCCAGCCCATCCCGATGACAACGGCATCGGCTTCTTTCAGCACCGTGACCATCGCCGCCCTCCTTACGAAAAGTCCGCAATCGACTGCGGAGCCTTGTCATATTTCTTGTTGAAATAGGTCTTGATCTCGTCGCGATAGCTCGCCGGAAGACCCGGAAACCCGATCATCTTCCACGCGACTTTATCTTTGTTGCCGCCATACATCGGATCGGCAAAAAAACCTTCCATCGTCAGCTGGAGAAAATTGTCGAAGAAGAAGGCCGAGGTGAATCCGGCGTTGAAATCGGCCTTGCCGGTTTCCATTGCGGTCAGCGCCTCTGCGCGTTGCTCCGGCGTGATCAAGTCAAATTCCTTGCCGTAAGTCTTCTTCGACCAGGCATTTGCTGCGGCGATTCCGGCGCGGAAGAATTCGCGCGGGGACAGCGCCAGCTGATAGCCGAGCTCCGGCTTGCCTGGCATGAATGGTCCGTCGCGATAGAGCCGCGCGCCATTACCGAAGCCGCCCGCGAGCTGCCGATCGATAAAAACTGCCAGCCCGCAATCCGTACCGGAGGGAGTGAGTTCATCGGCCGGTATGATCGTATCCACCGCCGCTTTGACAAAAGCCTGTTCGGAAGGCGACAGCGCCAGCCAAACCTCCGGTTCCGGAGCTGGCGCCGCGGCTGCGGCTTCCGCCGGCGCACTGCCGGTGATGCCACCGGCCAGCGCCGCAGCGGTCCCGACGCCCGCGGTCTTCAGGAAAT
>JAGWSK010000421.1 GCA_028869355.1 Alphaproteobacteria bacterium
ACAAAGGCATTAAAAATCCGCGATTCTGGCCGTGGGGAGCTGGACGTCTTCTTCGGTGCCGTATTTGTGCGGATTCTCACCGCAGACATCCTCGGGCCAGAGGCTGAATCCGCTGAGCTTCGGCGGGGCCTGCGGACCGTAGGTCACCGTCGCCGACCACGGCGTAGTGAACACGGTTGGATCATCGACGGTGAACAACAGCTGCAGCCACTTGCCGTGGTTGTCGAGATCCACGACCGGCGGGTCACCTTGGTCCCCGTTGATCGTGTTGTCCTTGAAGGCGCGCTGAATACCCTCTTTGGCCTGATCATAATCGAGGAGCCGGTAGCGCTCGACAACATGCAAGGCAGGGGTTTGCGGCGTGCCGAACCAGTCGATCATGGCAAACGGCCCCGGCTTGATGGCGATGGTGTCGATCACCAGCGTGTCGCCTTCGTAATGCCCGACGGAATCACCGTACCAGGACGGCGTGGGTTTCGCCGGATGCGAGGCGTTCATGCGCACAGTGCGCAGCTGATGATCCATGTGATAAATCATCGTCAGATGATCGCCGCGGTCGAAAATCTGCAAACCGTTGGTCGACAACACGAAAGGAAGGCCGTTCGGCCAGCACTGGTTGCGCGGATTGTGAAAGCCGAAATGCGCTTTCGATTCCTCGCCGCGTTTGCGCACGATTTCGGCCGCGTTGGGTTTGAGAATCGGATTGTGCCAGTCGCCGACAAGCTGGCGCACTTCGCTCGCGCCATCGGGCCGGCGTGAAAGATTGACCAGCGCGGTCGGACCGGATGGAAGCGCCTCAAAACCGGGCAGCCATTGATGCGCCCAGATGCCGGAGAAGTCGGGCGCCGCCGACGCAGGCGCGGAAAGCGCCGTCAATGCCGCCGTGATCCACAAATGCCGGGTGAGATTCATGGCCGCCTCGCAGAGTTGCGCAACCAAATCGTACACCCGCTGTGCGGGAAGACAAAAGTACGAAGGATTCACGCGGAGGCGCGGAGCGGACCGAGTTCTCCGCGTCTCCGCGTGCGACACTGCTTACGCGCATCGGGCAAAGTGGTAATCTCGGAAACAATGCGTTGGGGACAGGAGATCGGTGGCATGAGATCCGTTCTGCCGAAATTGGGTATGACGGCGGGCATTTTCGTTTCGCTCAGTCTTGTTGCCGGCGCCCCGGCGCAACCCGCCAATGTGCCGAATTTCTGGGTCGGCGATGCGGGCTGGGTTCACCCGCTCAACTACACTTTTCCGCCGGTTCAGGGCTCTCCGTCGCCGGTGGTGCAGGACCCCGGGCACCCGTTCGGACGCGACAGCTGGCGCATCGGCGATGTCACCAATCCCAATCTGAAGCCGTGGGTCAAACAGGCGATGCAGAAGGACAATGACGAGATCAACCACGGAAAAATCGCGTTCCAGGCACGCTCGTCCTGTTTGCCGAGCGGCATTCCCAACCTGTTCCTGCCGGGAAACCCGCTGCTGATTCTGCAGACGCCGAAGGAAGTCCTGATGATCAAGGAAGGCGGCCAGGAGGTCCGGCATGTCTATCTCGACGTTCCGCATTCACCCGGCGTGAAACCATCATGGTACGGAGAATCGGTCGGGCATTACGAAGGCGATACGCTGGTCGTCGACACGATCGGCCAGAATGCGAAGACCGTGCTCGACGCGTTCCGCACGCCGCACACCGGAAAACTGCATGTGATCGAGCGCTGGCGCATCACCGATGGCGGCAAAACCCTGGAAGCCAATATCACCGTGGACGATCCGGATACGTTCAATCAACCGTGGTCCAGCGTGATCCGCCATCGGCGTGGGCAGGAGCCGTTTTATGAGGATATCTGCCAGGAGAACAATCTGAACCTGTTCGACTACCACATGCCGGTGGCAAACACGGCGGATTTTTGAAAGCACAGGTGCACAGGAGTGCAGTTAAGATCCCACCTCCACCTTGCGGGTGAATGGACGGGAGACATCGAGGACAGGCGTTCGAGGACATCGAAGACAGTCATTACGCTTGTTGTCCTGAGTTTTCGAACCGATTTTGCTGATTCGGCTGTGGGGTTGTGGGCGAGGTATCGTCCACAAATCCACAGCCGGGTACACGCAGATCGATGATCCCGACTCGCTGGGAGCAAAAGAAGACGTCGCGTCGAGCCTCGGTTGCGGTTGCCCGGACGGCGATCGGATGTCCGGCAAAGGCTTTGCCAATGCGCCAGGCTCGTTTTTGGTACCGGAATATGCCGTCGTTGTTGACCCTGCGAATTGCGTCGCCCGGCCAATATTCGATCTCCGGAATTTTTTCCGGGTAGGCGCGGTTGCTCATCCGGTAACGGGCCGCGGGTGTTTCGAGATTGAGAGCCTGATGGGGGCGCACATGGTTGTAGATGTGCCGCCATTCATCGAAGGCTTCCTGGCAATCTTTGATGTCACGAAAGCTCCTGCGGAGGATCAGCTCGTAATTGAGCGTGCGGTGGAACCTCTCGTCTTTGCCTTGCGTCTGGGGATGGTATGGCCGGCCGTGGGTGGTCCGAATGTTCAGCCGGAGCAGCCACACCGTGAGCCGTGTATAACGCTGGTTAACCCCATCGCCCCATGGGGGACCGTTGTCCATCAGCATCTCAAAGGGCATGCCATAACAGCGGAATAGCGCGATCAGCCGTTCGCGAACGGTCATGTCCTGCTCGTTCGCACAGGCCTGCAGGCCAACGGCATACCGCGAATGATCATCCAGTATCGTGAGCGGGTGGCAACGCCCGCCCGGCAGAGGGAAATGTCCTTTGAAGTCCATCTGCCAGAGATCATTTGGCCGGGCTCTTTCAAACCGTTTGAACGTGCCGGGATGTTCGTGCGCGGATTCCGCGAGCTTGCCATGACGCCGTAGAATCCCGGTAATCGTGCTCAACGCCGGGACCTCAGAACAGGTGCGCTTCATCACATGGGCGATTTTGCGAGCCCCCCAAGCGCCCTCGCTTTCCTTCCGCACCCGAAGGACCTCCTGTTCAGTGCGTTCGCAGGTGCGTGTTGGACTGTGGTGCGGCCGTCGCGATCGGTCACGCAGTCCAAGCTCCGGGTCCTCTCGGTACCGCCGCAGCCATTTGTATCCGTTGCTGCGCGACACGCCGAACCGCCGGCACAGCTCGCTAACATTGGCGCCTGCTCTCATTGCCAGATGCACAAACTCACTCCGCTCGTCCACCACCGAGTGCTCCCGAAAAGGCATCGCTGTTGCCCCGATCCAGTCCCTCTCAAAGACTGAACCAGTGTCCTCGATGTCTCCGAACGGTTGTTCTGGATGTCCCCAGTCCATACAGCGGGGAGGTCGAAATTTGCGCAGCAAATTTCGGGTGGGGGTAATTTATGAGCCGCAACCGCGCGCGCCAGCTAAGAAGCAAAGCTACCGATGCGGAGCGCCTTCTTTGGAATGATCTGCGCGAATTCAAACGTCATGGGTTTCACTTCCGCCGGCAGGTTCCGATTGGGCCTTACGTCGCAGATTTCGCTTGCCATAGTGCAAAGATGATTATCGAACTCGACGGGGGACAACACAACGAAGCGCGCAATCGCAAACATGACGACGAGCGAACGCTGTTCCTCGAATCCCGCGGCTATCGTGTCGTACGAATTTGGAACGTTGAGCTCTTTGCCGATCCTGGCTCAATAGCCAATTACATTTTCGCTATAGCAAAGGAGCGGTATCCGCGCCTGGTTGACTGACTCGGTGATCGCACCAAAATCCCCCCACCACGCAAATCGCAAGTGCGATTTGCGCGCCTCCCCGCCAGGGGGAGGCAGTTCAGTACTAGCGCGATACCCCATTCAGAAATCCGCCGTCTTCGCGGTCGGGAGCTGGACGTCTTCCTCGGTGCCGTATTTGTGCGGATTTTCGGCGCAGACGTCTTCCGGCCAGTTGACCGCGCCTTTTACGTCCGGCGCGGCCGCCCGGCCATAAGTCACCGTTGCCGACCACGGCGTGGTGAACACATTCGGGTCGTCGACGGTGAACAGAAGCTGCAGCCATTTGCCGTGGTCATTGAGATTGACCGACGGCGGATTGTTGAACGCGGGCAGCGTATTGTCCCTGAACGCGCGGTCTATACCCTCTTTGGCCTGATCATAGTCGATCAGGCGATAGCGCTCGACCACATGAAGCGCCGGTGTTTGCGGCGTGCCGAACCAGTCGATCATCGCAAACGGGCCCGGCTTGATGCCGACAGTGTCGATCACCAGCGTGTCGCCGTCGTAATGCCCAACCGAATCGCCGTAATATGCCGGCGTAAGCTTTGCCGGGTGCGACGCATTCATGCGCACCCTGCGCACCTGGTGATCCACCCGGTAGATCATGGTCAAATGATCGCCACGATCGAAGATCTGCAGCCCGTTGCCCGACAGGATGAAAGGCAACCCGTTCGGCCAGCACTGATTGCGCGGATTGTGAAAGCCGAAATGCGCCTTTGATTCCTCGCCCATCTTGCGCACCGTCTCTGCCGCTTCGGGCTTGAGGATCGGGTTTTTGTAATCCCCGACGAGCCGGGTCTGGATTTGGACGCCGTTGGGCCGGCGTGAGAGATTGACCAGCGCGGTGGGGCCGGATGGAAGCGCTTCAAAACCGGGCAGCCAGGGATGCGCCCAGATGCCGGAAAAGTCCGGCGCCGCCGACGCAGGTGCCGCAAGTACCGTCAATGCCGCTGCAACTAACAGATGCCGTTTCATACCGCTCCCCACCTTCGCACGACGTAATGCTACACTGGGTCGCCTTCGCGGTGTAGCCTGTGGCAAATGCGGACAGGCGCCAGAAGGAGCGGAGCATGGGTGGGATGCGGGGGAATCTGCTTTGCGGGGTTGTTCTGGCGATAATCGCCGGAACGCCCGCCATATCGCAAAACACGGCCGCATCGATTCCGGTCTTCGACGGCGTTTGGGACCACCCTGGCCTCCCGGGGTTTGAGCCTCTGGCCAGGGGGCCGACCGCGCTGGTCAATCTGTCGCGCCGCGAACCGGGAAATGTCAGCAACAACATGCAGCTCGTCGGCGATTATCACAATCCGATCCTGAAGCCCGCAACCGCCGCCATCGTCAAGAAGTTCGGCGACATGTCGTTGGGCCATATCGGCTATCCGACGCCGCGCAACCAGTGCTGGCCCGGCGGCGTGCCGTTCGAATTCACCAGCAACGGAATGATGATGCTGCAGAAGCCGGACGAGATACTGATCGTCTATCGCAACAATCAGCAGGTCCGCCATGTGCGCATGAACCAGAATCATCCGGAGCATGTGACACCGTCCTGGTACGGAGATTCGGTCGGCCACTACGAAGGCGATACCCTGGTGGTGGACACCGTGGGCGTGAAGATCGGCCGGTATGCGATGATCGACTGGTACGGCACGCCGCACAGCCGGGCGCTGCATGTCATCGAGCGCTACCGGCTGTTGAGTTACGAACAGTCAAAGGACGGCCTCGCGCGCAACGCGAAGGAAAATTTCATCGGTGATTTTCGCAGGAATGCGAATGATACCGGCAAGCATCTGCAGCTCTATTTCACGGTCGAGGATCCCGGCGTGTTCACCACGCCGTGGTCCGCGACCATCACCTATGGGCGCCAGAATCCGCTGCCCGGCCGCATCAGCCAGATCAACCCGTGGGAAGAAGATATTTGCGCGGAGAATCCGCACAAATACGGCACCGAGAAAGACGTCGATGTGCCGGCCGCGGCCACCCCGGATTTTTAAGTAACACGCAAAAAAGGAAATGGCACGCGGAGACGCTGAGACCGCAAACCGCTCCGTGCTTCTACGCTCGAGTCGTCCCCCCATGTGTCATAGCCGGGCGCGAAAAGATCATCGGCTCGCAGACGCTCGCCAACTGGATGGCAGGGTCAAGCCCTGCCATGACAAAAGGGGTGACGCGGAGAACTCTGTCCCCTCCGCGGCTCCGCGTGAAAAA
>JAGWSK010000422.1 GCA_028869355.1 Alphaproteobacteria bacterium
GGGAGGAGCAGCGGATCCGGCCCGACGGCGGGGCGGCAATTGCCGCCCGGCAGGCTCAGGGCGCGGTCATGGACAAAGCCCCGGGCAGGCTTGCTGATTCGGGACCATTCCACTGCGGGAAAGCTCGCCACCGCCGGTCAACTGCGCCAAAATCGTCCTTGCACGAGCGACCCGGCTTTTGATCGTTCCCGTGGGAACATGGCGACGCCGTGCGGACTGCGAATAGGAAAGCCCTTCCCACCCAACATCCTTAAGGACATCCTGGTGAGCTTGCTTGAGAAGCTCGACACGTCTGATCGACTGTCTCGCGGCAACCGCACTCTCGGGGTTTGCGCTGTCGGCACGCCCGTCCTGATCACCGGCGTCCGCCGTCAGGCGTTCGCGCCAATGATGGCGGCGATGCGAAATAACGGTGTTGCGAAGGATCGTGTACAGCCACGCCTTCAGGTTTGTGCCCGGCACGAATTGGTGACGATGTTCCCAGGCTTTCAGCATCGCAGTTTGCGCAAAGTCCTCATAAAGCGAGCTGTCGTCTTGACCGCTTCCGACAAGCGACCGCGCGTAGCCTTTTGTATATGGCAACAGCGCCGTCAGCGATCTGCTGAACTGAAGTTCCTGGTCATGCGTCATGACACCCGATCCCCATCTTTCGCCGCGAAACAGCAACACACAGCGTTCGCGGGGATAAATGGACCTGACGGCTGGAATCGATAAGATCGTATGATCCGAATGGCTTCTTTCGGATTGCCGAAGAATTCGCGTATTGTTCCCTCACCAAGGAGTTCAGGGCGCATGCCGGGACCAAGTCTTGATGAAATCAGCGTCTTCGTGACGGTGCTCGACCAGAAAAGTTTCGCGGGCGCGGCGAAGCAGCTTGGAATATCGCCACCCCGCGTCAGTGAGCTGGTGCGTACCCTGGAGGAGCGGCTGGGTGTGCGTTTGGTGGAGCGTACAACGCGGTCGGTCGCCGCGACCGAGGCCGGCGAGCGACTTCGGACCCAGTTGCGGTCGCTGCTTGAGGATTATCAGGCGGCATTGGATTCAATGAGCGATTTCCGGGAGAAGCCTGCGGGCTCACTTCGCCTGACGGTGGCGACGCCCGCGGCACATTTTATAGTTGCGCCCGTGATCGCGCGCTTTTTGGCAGCCTATCCTGAGATCACGCTCGAGGTCAGTGCCAACAACCGCTTCATCGATATTGTTTCCGAGCACTACGATGCCGGGATTCGTCCAGGTGGCCGGCTCGAAAAAGATATGATCGCCGTGCGGGTCAGTGACGATGTCAATGTGATTCATGTCGCATCGCCGTCCTATCTCGCAAAAAGAGGCACTCCGCAGAATCCGGACGACCTTGTGGACCACAATTGCGTGCGCTTCCGCCTGCCCAGTGGAATGCTCCCGTGGCGATTTCGGTCAAAAGACGAGCAGATCGAAAGACATTTCAACGGCAACCTGATTGTCGACGACCTGATCGTTGGTGTGAGAGCTGCCATTGACGGCGTCGGGGTGTTGCAAATCCTGCCGCATTATGTTGCGCGGGAGATCGCAGAAGGCCGGCTGGTGACGTTGCTTGAGGATTGGGCGCCGCCGCCGGTCGAGGGCTTACACATATATTATCCGAGCCGACGCCAAATCCGGCCAGCGCTAAAGGTGCTTGTAGATTTTCTCAGGGATGCTTACCGGCAACACGCCGTGGGCCAACGAACGGTAAACGCCATTCCATTTTCCGGTGCGTCGCTTCCACCAGTTCCCGAAACGCTGACGCCCGTATTATCGTAAATTGCTACGTCGCCCCATTCGTGATGGCCTGGCGATAGGGACGGCCACCCTATCGCCAGACACCTGAGGCAACTTTTTTTCTAAGCTGCCCGCTGGTTGTCGGGGAACAGCTCAGGTGTTCGTCAGCCGGATTGAGACTCCACTGCCGGCGAAAATAAACCTGAGGCCTTCCTCGTTCGTGCGGATGTGGATGACGACGCCGTTCTGGTTTTGCAGCGCGACGACGGATCCACCCCGGGCCAGCGCGCCGCCAACACCGGCTGCGACATAAGTTCCGGCCAATTGCTGCGGGTCCGTCATGTGATAGACGTCACCGGCACCATCGAAGCTGGTCGCGCCGACATCGACGAGGCTGACACCGTCAATCCTGAAAGGATATTTCTCGCCGTGGAAATCGAGCGTGCCGTTGCCCCAACTGTATCCAATTCCGACTCCAATCGCGCTGCCGCTGAAGGCCACCGTGCCTGAAGGGCCGCGATCCTGAGCAACCGCCATGGGCGCGGCGGCCAGCATCAAAGCCACCAACGCGAATTTGCTTTTCAATCCACGCATCTACTTTCTCCTTTGGTGTAATCAAGGCTTGCGACCGTGTCTCTCGATCACAGGCAGCAATTTGGTGCAAATGACGAAGATAAAAACAGTCGATGCTCCGAATGAACTGTTTCGGATTGCCGAACAATGGCGAACGGATCGACTGGCACCCCGGTCTTGCCATAATTCGGCAAATCGGAATGGTGCATTCGCAGAATCGCGGCTTATCTGTTTAACGGCCTGGCAGGATGCTGCCGTGCGGCTCTTCGCCACCCAGCACTGCTAACGGATGAAGATCGCCACCATCGCCAGTTTATGGTTTGCAGCAAGATTCGCCACAGCCATTGCGTCAGCTCCAACAGCCGTGATTTGCATCGTTCCCGCGCATGCCCAAAATGCCGGCTGGACTGATCTCGACACGGATTATTGCTCATGGCACCACACCTGATGCGGGTTCCGTACGTCCCTGGCGTTCTGAAAACATGAGCCGCCATCGTTGAACTGTCATAGCCCGGACCAGCCGGCGCGCCTGCCCACCCATCGGAATTACGGAGCAAAACACGATGACTATTGCGCCAGGCGCACCCGGCGGCCGCCCAACCTGGACTTCCAGCGCGAAAGACATGGTCTCCTCGTCGCTCGGTATCGGGCGCGTTTGGGTGACGCTCGGCTTCGGAATCCTGAATGAGGTTTATTGGCCAGACACCGGCTCGCCGCAAATCCGCGATCTTGGATTTATTGTCGCCGGGCGGTCGGGATGGTTTGAGGTCAAACGCGTCAATCAATACCGGATTTCGCTGCCGGAACCTTACATTCCCCTGCCTCACATCGTGCACGAAAGCAAAGACTACCGTCTTGTACTGGAAGTCATTCCCGATCCGTCGCGCGATGTCGTCCTGATCTCTTACCGGCTGATCGGCGATGGTCTGACACTTTATGCATTGCTGGCGCCGCATATCTGGAACAGCGGCTACAATAACAGCGCCGCCGCGGGAGAGGATCTGATTGCCTGGCGAGGTCAGCCGGCGCTTTGCCTGACCAGCGACGCGGGATTCTCGCGCACCAGTGCCGGTTATGTCGGTGTCTCCGACGGGTGGCAGGATTTTTCCAACAATGGCCGAATGGCGTGGACCTACAGCGAAGCGCTTCACGGCAATGTTGCCCTGATGGGGGAGCTGCGCAGCCAGGAAGGCACGCTTGCGCTCGGCTTTGGCGGATCGGTGGCGGGCGCCCGGACGCTCGCGCGATCAAGCCTGACACAGGGCTTCGCCACAATCCGGCGCCGCTTCATCGAGGAATGGCGGGAGTGGGGAAAGAGTCTGGCGATCCCCGATGCTCCCGAACGGATACGCCGCGAAGCCTATCTTTCAGCGGCCGTCCTGAAAGTTCATCAGGATCGTACCTATCCGGGCTCGGTTGTTGCCAGCCTCAGTGTGCCCTGGGGAAATTCGAGCGACAGTTCCGGTGGCTATCATCTCGTGTGGGTGCGCGATTGCGTGGAGTCAGGGCTTGCCCTGCTCGCCGTCGGACAGA
>JAGWSK010000423.1 GCA_028869355.1 Alphaproteobacteria bacterium
CCGTCCCTATTTGGTCTTGCTCCCGGTGGGGCTTGCCATGCCGTCTTCGTTGCCGAAGCCGCGGTGCGCTCTTACCGCACCATTTCAACCTTGCCCGGACGAACCGTCGGCGGTGTGCTTTCTGTTGCGCTTTCCCTGGAGTCGCCTCCGCCGGACGTTATCCGGCACCGTGTTTCCGTGGAGCCCGGACTTTCCTCCCACCTTGGGCCAATGGCCGAAGGTGAGCGGCCATCCGGCCATCTGACGCGCGAAGAACATTGGTTCAGCCGCGGGCAATGTCAATCTCGCGCAGAAGCGCGGCGAGAATGGCTTCGCATTCTGCATCCGGCCGGCCATCGATGCGCGCCGGCCGGAAGTGCCTTTGAAACGCTTCGATCACCGTCGGCGGCTGAACCTCCATGTCTGGCGGCAGGCCGTAACCGAAGGTGCGCAGGCCGTCCTCGAAAGGAACATTCAGGCGGTGTCGCCGGGTTTGCGGCCACAACCCGACTCCGGCGAGCGCGAGTTTGCCCCACGGAAACAATTCACCGGGATCCATTTTGCGCGCAGGCGCGACATCGGAATGTCCCAACACGCGTGCCACCGGAATCTTGCGCCGCTGGATGACCTCGCGCGCAAGTTCGATCACCGCCTCAATCTGAACGTCGGGAAATGACCGGTATCCGAATTCGTGGCCAGGATTGACGATCTCAATCCCGATGGAACGGGCATTCACATCGCGTGCGCCGGCCCAGAACGAGATACCTGCGTGCCAGGCCCGGCGCTCTTCCGGTACATGCGAGAATACCGTTCCATCCTCATCTACCGTGTAATGCGCGCTGACGCCGGCTTCCGGATCGCAAAGCCGCGCCACCGCCGCAGCACCCGTCTGCATGCCGGTGTAGTGCAGAAGCAGAATATCGATCGGCGTATTTGGCGGGCGTTCGTCGAAATTCGGCGACGGCGCAGCGATGAAATCCATTACACGCCTTCCGCGGGTTCGAGCCCGATCAAAGGAGTTCGGCGCAACACAATGCCGACGCCCAACAGCGTCACGGCTGCGCCGACTATGATCATGGGCGTAAATGGCTCTCCCAGAATGATGATGCCGCCGAACACGCCGATCGCGGGACTGAGAAGCAGGACCGATCCCACCAGGGAAACCTCGTAATGCTGCAACAGGATGTAATAGCAGGTGTGGCCGATCAAGCTGCCCGCGATCACGGTGTAGGCAAGCGCTGCCCAGGCCTGCCACGGCGCGACAGCCAGGGACGCAACCTGCCCCGACTCGAAAATGGAACTGGCCGCGAACAAAAACGGGATGCCGATGACGGCCATCCATGCCTGCATCACCAGCGGCGGGACACCCGACAGGCGGCGGAGCAAAACGGTTCCCAACGCCATGGAACAGGCATCGACGATCAGGAGAAACACGCCGAACAGATGTGACGACACGCTGGCGTCGAGGCTGAAAATCACCACACCGCAAAACGCCAGAAGGATACCGAGCCAGCGCCGCAGCGGTACCCGCTCACCCAGCCAGGCCATCGCCAGCAGGACCGAAATCGGAACATAAAGCTGGTTGACGATCGCCATGGTCGAGGCATCGGAATATTTCGCGCCGCTGAAAATCAGCGCGAAATGCAGGCCGCCCATGAAGAAAACCGCAGGGAAGAGAATGCTCCACTGGCCGGGTACGCGCTTGAGCCAGGGAACGAGAAACATAAGAACGAAAACAAAACGCAACGCGGTGAAAAACACCGGAGGGATGAATGTCACGCCGATTTTGGCGGCGACCGCATTCAGACCCCATGCGACGCAAACGAGAAGTGCGATCAGGATGTGGGAAAAGCGCATATCCTATTGAAGAGACTTTGAAATCCAGCGAACACGTACCAGCTTCGATGCGGTTCCGGGAACCCTTGACCGGCAAACCCAAAATATTTCGCTTGGATTGACCGCCCGGGCGGGCCAGACTGATCGCAGGAACCATGACGGAGGCGTCATCGTGCGGGAAATGCAGCTTGTGACGGTAGGGTTCATTTTTGCATTTCTGGGAGCAATCGTTATCGGCGTCTTCTGACCGGGAACCACCGGGATTAAACCAGGGGCCGGAGCGATATCTCCGGCCCTTTTATTTTTCGCAAGGTGGAAACTGCATGAGTAACAGCCGGGCGATGCGGATTTGCTTTCTGGGCGACAGCTTTGTCAGCGGCGCCTTCGACGCCGAATGTCTCGGCTGGGCGGGCCGCATCTGCGCCGCGGCCCGCGCGCGAGGCCATGACGTCAGCCCCTATAACCTCGGGATCCGGGGCGAAAGCAGCGCGCAACTGGCCGTGCGCTGGCACAATGAGACTTCACTCCGCCACACCGCATTGCAGGAAGTCCGGCTGGTATTCGAGTTCGGCATGAACGACGTTCGCGAGATCAACGGGAAACCCCAATTGGAGGTGTCCCAGTCGCTCGCGGCGGCACGAAGCCTCCTCGCCAAAGCCGCACAATGGAAACCGACGCTGATGGTCGGCCCGCCACCTGTGAACGACGAGCCGCGCAATACCCGCGTCAAATCGGTTTCGGAAAAATTCGCGGAACTATGCCGCGAATTGGACGTGCCCTACTTCGATTCCTACACG
>JAGWSK010000424.1 GCA_028869355.1 Alphaproteobacteria bacterium
GAGGAAACACCATGGACGAAAAGACCCGTACCGAACTCGAAGCGGCGGCATTTCGCCGGCTGGTCGCGCATTTGCGCAAGCGCACCGATGTGCAGAACATCGACATGATGAATCTTGCCGGGTTCTGCCGCAATTGCCTGGGCGACTGGTACCGTGAAGCCGCGGCGGAAAAGGGCATCACCCTGGAAAAGGACCAGGCGCGCGAAATCGTTTACGGTATGCCGCCCGCGGAATGGAAAAAGCGGTACCAGAACGAAGCCTCGGCGGAGCAGCAGGCCGAATTCGCAAAGTCGAGTCAGGCGAAAACCCACAGCTAAAAAACGCCGCGCGCCTTTCCCGCCAACGGTTCTCGGTTTTAATAACTCAGTATCAGCACAGAGGGCGGCCATGGCTAAAAACGGTTTCGCGGCGGGGCAATTGAAATCGCTGATCGAACGCGTCGAGCGGCTGGAAGAGGAAAAAGGGGCGCTCACCTCCGATATCCGTGAAGTCTATTCCGAAGCCAAGGGTCATGGCTTCGATACCAAGATCATGCGCCAGGTGGTCCGGCTGCGGCGGCTCGAGACCAGCGAGCGGCAGGAGCAGGAGGCGGTGCTTGACCTCTATCTCGCGGCGCTCGGAATGGGAGGTTAATTGCCACCCGCTCTGGCCCGCGACGAAAGGTCGCCGGTTGAGCGAATTTGGCGCCGCCATTGCCCAAAACCGGGCTTTACTATAGTTCCGAGAGCGTCGGTTGCAGCAGAATCGGGAAAACAAAATGGCCTCGAATACGCATCAGGCAGTTGAGGATGACGCCACCAAGGGCACGATGGATATTTCCGAACACGTGAAGATGTGGCTCGCGTTCTGGAATGGGGCCAAATGGTCCGCGGCCGGAATTCTTGTTGTCGCGGCACTGCTCGCGATTTTCCGCACACATAACGGCTGATCTGCTGCTCTTTCATCTACGCAAATGGCATGGATTGTTGCGATACCGGCCGAGCGGCGCGCCGATGAGACGCGCGTCGCGGCGACCCCGGAAACCGTAAAAAAGTTCAAGGGGCTTGGTCTCGACGTCCGGGTTGAAGCGGGCGCCGGCGGCAAAGCGCGCATTTCCGATCAGGAATATGCGGCGGCGGGTGCAACCATGGTTCCAGGCGCAGGCGCTGTCCTCAACAATGCCGATGTTGTGCTCAAGGTGCGCGGTCCGTCGGAAGCGGAAATCGGGCAGATCAAGCGCGGCGCCGTTCTGGTCGGGCTGCTCTCCCCGGCAACGGAGCGCGAGACAATCGCCAAAATGGCGGCGGCCGGCATCGACGCCTTTGCCATGGAATTCCTGCCGCGGATCAGCCGCGCACAATCGATGGACGTCTTGTCCAGCCAGGCCAATCTTGCCGGCTACAAGGCAGTGATCGATGCCGCCGCCCAATTCGGCCGCGCCATGCCGATGATGATGACGGCTGCCGGCACCATCGCGCCGGCGCGGGTCCTGGTGATGGGCGCAGGAGTGGCTGGTCTGCAGGCCATCGCAACCGCGCGCCGGCTCGGCGCCATTGTCTCGGCCACCGATGTCCGCCCGGCGACCAAGGAACAGGTGGAGAGCCTCGGCGCCACTTTCGTCGCGGTGATGGATGAAGAATTCAAACAGGCGCAAACCGCGGCCGGCTATGCCAAGGAGATGTCGAAGGAATATCAGGCCAAACAGGCGGCATTGATCGCCGAAACCATTCGCAAGCAGGATATCGTCATCACCACCGCGCTGATTCCGGGACGCAAGGCACCCGTCTTGGTGACGGAAGACATGGTCAAGACCATGCGGCCCGGTTCGGTGATCGTCGATCTTGCGGCCGAACAGGGCGGCAACTGTCCGCTGACCCAGCCGGGACGCGTGATCGAGGCACACGGCGTCACGCTCATGGGCTATACCAACCTGCCGGGGCGGCTCGCGGTGGATGCCTCGAATCTCTATGCGCGCAATCTGTTCAATTTCATCAGCCTGTTTATCGATAAAAAGACCGGAGCCGCCCGAATCAACTGGGACGATGAAATCATCAAGGGCGCGAATTTAACGCGCGACGGCGCCGTCACGCATCCCTCATTGGCAGCCGCCTGAGAGACTCACAGTCATGGAAGCCATCGATCCGCTGATATTCCGAATTTCGATTTTCGCGCTGGCGGTATTCGTCGGCTATTACGTGGTGTGGAGCGTCACGCCGGCGCTGCATACGCCGCTGATGAGCGTGACCAATGCGATCTCGTCGGTGATTGTCGTTGGCGCGCTGCTTGCAGCGGTCGTCAATTCGGCCTCCAGCGCCTCGTGGCAGGTCTCCAAAGGGCTGGGATTCTTTGCGCTGATTCTCGCTTCGGTGAACATCTTTGGCGGCTTTCTGGTGACCCAGAGAATGCTCGCGATGTATCGCAAGAAAGAGAAAAAGTGAGGCGATCCGCGCGATGAACGCCAATATCGCCGCCCTGCTGTATCTCGCCGCGGGGGTGCTTTTCATCCTCGCGCTGCGCGGTTTGTCGAGCCCGGAAACGTCGCGCGCCGGCAATCGCATGGGCATGATCGGGATGGCGCTTGCGGTCGGCACCACGCTCGGCTGGAAGGGCGTGCCCGACGGCTTGACCTGGGGGCTGATCGGCGGCGGCTTCGCCATTGGCGGCTCTATTGGCGCGGTCACGGCGCGGCGCATTGCCATGACGGCGATGCCCCAGCTCGTTGCCGCGTTCCACAGCCTTGTCGGCCTGGCGGCGGTGCTGGTCGCAGCCGCGGCGCTGTACTCGCCCGATGCCTATGGGATCTGCGTCTACAGCGGCAACATGTGCACCGGCATCATCCGTACACAGAGCCTGATCGAAATGAGTCTTGGCGTCGCGATCGGCGCCATCACCTTTGCCGGTTCGATCATCGCCTTCGCCAAACTGAACGGCAATATGTCGGGCGCGCCGATCCTTTTACCGGCGCGGCACTTTGTCAATCTGCTGATCGCGCTGATCATCATTGGGCTGATCGTTTACTTCGTGATGTCGCAGGCGGCGTGGACGTTCTGGGCGATTGCCGGATTGTCCTTCGTATTCGGGATCACCCTGATCATTCCGATCGGCGGCGCCGACATGCCGGTCGTGGTGTCGATGCTGAACTCCTATTCCGGCTGGGCGGCGGCGGGCATCGGCTTCACGCTGGAAAACACGGCGCTGATCATCACCGGCGCGCTGGTCGGCTCATCGGGCGCGAGTCTGTCCTACATCAGGTGCAAGGGCATGAACCGTTCATTCATTTCGGTGATCGCCGGCGGTTTCGGCGGCGAAACGGCCGCCGCCGGCGGACCGGCGGAAACACGCCCCGTGAAGCAGGGGTCGGCGGAAGACGCAGCCTTCATCATGAAGAATGCCGGATCGGTGATTATCGTGCCGGGCTACGGAATGGCGGTGGCGCAGGCGCAGCACGCGGTGCGCGAGATGGCCGACAAGCTCAAAGCCGAAGGCGTGAAAGTCTCGTACGCCATTCATCCGGTTGCCGGGCGCATGCCGGGCCACATGAATGTCCTGCTCGCCGAGGCCAATGTTCCGTATGATGAGGTTTTCGAGCTGGAAGACATCAATTCGCAGTTCGCACAGACCGATGTCGCCTATGTCATCGGCGCCAACGATGTCACCAATCCGGCCGCGAAAACCAATCCGCAATCGCCGATTTTCGGCATGCCGATTCTCGATGTCGAAAAAGCGAAGACGGTGTTGTTCGTCAAACGCGGCATGGGATCGGGCTATGCCGGAATCGAAAACGAACTCTTCTTCCGCGACAACACCATGATGCTGTTTGGCGACGCGAAGAAAATGACCGAAGGAATCATCAAGGCCCTCGGTTGAACGCCTTCCATCGGATTACAATCGATCCGGGATCGATGCCGCCGCAACCCGATATCCGCTGCGCGGAACTCACAATCACCCGCGCCGGAATGGAGGCGGTGCCGGATGTGTATGCCCTGATCCGTGAAATTGCGCAGTGGCTTATCGACCGTGGTGATCCACTTTGGGGCGAAGAGGAAGTATCGCGCGATGAACTGGTTCGCGTCGCCCGTGCGGGCGAACTGATTACCGGCCGCATCGCAGGCACGCTCGCCACCTGCATGTATCTGCATCATGAGGACCGGGTTTTCTGGCCTGAAGCGCGTCCCGGCGAAGCGCTCTATGTTCACCGGCTGGGCGTCGCGCGGCAATTTGCAGGCGCCGGCTATTCCTATGCCATGCTCGACTGGGCTGTGCGCGAAGCCAAACGGATGGGCCGCGCCTTTGTCCGGCTCGACTGCGAGCCACGCCAGAAACTTCTCGCGCTTTACCGCAATGCCGGTTTTGTACCGGTCGATCCAGGACCGGTTCAGGTCGGGAGGCATTGGGTGGTCCGCCAGCAAAGACCGGCGGCTTAATATATTCAGTGCGGTGGGCTGGAATTTTGCAACCTGGTTGCCGCTACGCCGGGGTCACCGGTTGCGTCACTCCCCGTGCCGCCGTCATCCGGTTCGCGGAATGGATTTTCCGGCGTAACGGAAGCGCGTTCCACTTCGCGGTCGGGAAACAGCAATTCCACCACAGTGCCTGATGGATCGCACCGGTGAACCCCGGCATTGCCGCCAACCTGATGGGCAAAGGCTTCAATCAATCGTGCGCCGATACCTTCGCCGTCGCCTGGAGGCGCCAGGCCAATGCCATCATCCTCAATTGCGAGGCGCAGCATTCCGTCAGGCATCGGCATCAATGAGACGCGAACAGTCCCTTCGGCTGCCCCGGGAAAAGCGTGATGAAACGCGTTGGTCAGCGCCTCCACCAGGAAGAGCGTCAGTGGCACTGCCTGATCGCTGGGGACCGAGCGCTGAACCAGATTGAACTCCAAATGCAGGGCGCGCGCTTCGCGGCCCGCAGCCTCGTGGACCTGCCGGGAGATTTCTTCGATCAGCTTTTTAAGATCGATCGCGCCAAGGTCATCGTTTTCGTACAGAATCCGGTGCACCAGCGCGAGCGCATTGACGCGAAACTGAGCCTGCCGCAGCGCATGCCGGGCCGCGGGATCGCGCAGTCTTCCGCCCTGCAGCGACAACAGGCTCATGACAATCTGAAGGTTGTTTTTGACCCGGTGATGGGTCTCCCGGATCAGCAGCGATTTCTGTTCGAGCGCCGTTCGCAGGCGCTTGTCGCGATCCTCCACCGCGTCGGCCATGACCGAAATCGTTTCACCGAGATCCCGGAATTCCGCGGGCGCCGCGGCCAGCGCCACGGGGCGCACGCTGTAATGGCCGCGCGTATAGGCGAGTGCAATCCGCCGCAGATACACCAGCCAGTGGATGATCAGCCGGCCGGTCGCGAACCAGATCGCCGCATAGGCCAGAGCCAGCATGATGATCGGAAGCAAGAGATTGGTTGCGACATGGACGTATGTGGCGGCAAAGAGATCACGATTGCGGCGGGCATAGCCGGCGAAAATTCCGCGGCCGGAAAGCGGCGCCAGAACATAGCTCCAGGATATGCCGGACACGTTCGCGGAACGGAGTTGCGCCACGCCATCCGTAGTCGCGTGGCCGGCGAAAATCATCGCGGCGCGCCCCGGATCATTGGCGGCAATGATTCGGCCCGCAGGATCAAACAGCGCAAGGACGGTGTTGGGCGGCAACGGCCGATTCTGCAACAACCGTCTCATCCATGAGACGTCGAAGACGAGAACAATCGCTCCATCAAACATCCCTGTCGTGGAATGCAGCGGCAGAACGCCGCGCAGCAAGGTCGTCTCATAGACCGGGCTGTAACTTCGCGGCGCAACGAAGAATCCATTCTGCCGCAACGCCATTATCCACCAGCTCTGGGACACGATGTTGTTTTCTTCCGGCAGCGGTGGCGCGGCGGCGCACAGGATCCGTCCACTGCGATCGATGCGATAAAAATTGGTGAAATAGACCAGCCCCCTGGCCGCGGCGGTGAGGGATTTTGAGCAGTCCGGTCCCGGTCCGCGCACCTGCGGCTGAACGGCGAGCGCGCGCAATGCTTGCTCGCCCGACGCGAAGATAGTCTGCTCCTGGGCTGCGTTTGCGCGAGCGCCTTCAAACAGGCGCTCGCGCACGTCGGCAATATCGCGCTGTATGCGATCTATGCCTTGAAACACGCTGATCGCGGCAACCGGCGCCAGCCAGATCGTGATCCAGAACAGCAGGCGGAGGCGCAGCGGCCTCGCGCTGAACTCAGCCTGCGTCGTGCTTGGCGTCGAGCTCGTCACCTTTGTCGGGCGAGTCCGCCGGAGCCAGCCGGTCAAGCTGCGCCATAATTTCATTGGTCGCATCTTTCCCCGCGGGGCGTGGCTCGTTCGGCAATGGTCCATTCCCTTCCAACGCAGCGGAGAGTGCTTTGCGAGCGCGCGCCACGCGGCTCTTCACCGTTCCGACGGCGCAGTTGCTGATCTTGGCGGCGTCTTCATAGGAAAATCCACCGGCGCCGACGAGGATCAGCGCTTCACGCTGCTCGGCGGGAAGACCACGCAAGGCACGGGCGGTATCCGACAACTGCACCGCCCAGGTTTGTTCGCCGCGCGCAATTGGAACGCGCTCCGCAGCGCTCTCGTCCCACGGGGCCTGCCTCCAGGCGCGGCGGCGGTCCGAGTAGAACTGGTTGCGAAGAATCGTGAACAGCCAGGCTTTCAGGTTTGACCCTGCCCTGAACGTGTCGCGCGATTGCCAGGCTTTCGCCAGTGCCTCCTGGGCGAGATCATCGGCGAGTTCACGGTCACCACACAGCGAACGGGAGAAGGCGCGCAGGAAGGGGATGAGTTCAAGCAGATCATGCCGGAAATCCTGGTCGGATTCCGGGATGACAGCGGCAGCCTGCCCGCTGGCGCTCATGGATGGCTCGTCAAAATTGTGAGATTTCACGATCCACCCTCTTTCTTCAGGCCGGCAGCATCGATTTTCTTGAGCAGCTCAAGAAAATCGTCAGGAACCGGCTCCTGCACAACTTCATCGAACATCCGTCGCAGTTCGCGGCCAATCGCCCGCTGCCGGGCCCGGGCGGCAAGCATTTTCTCCCGATCCGGTTCTTCCTTCTTCAGCTCCAAATTCCCACCCTCGCGTCGCAAAGCCAATCCGTCGCGGAACCTTCCGTCCATGTGAGCGCCCTAAGTGACTGAGTTACCAGCCTGATTAATGGCCCTCCCAAAGAAAGGCCTACCCTGAGTGCCCTTAAACGGACGAAGCTGGAACTAGTTCCGGGAACGTGGGAACATTCTTGCAGTTTGTCCGTTTGGCTCGATGCAACGAGAGGACAAAATCATGACCCTGACCGAATCGCTCGCGCCGCATCTGCCCTATCTCCGCCGCTATGCGCGAGCTTTGACGGGATCGCAAACCAGTGGCGACGCTTATGTGCGCGCCGCGCTGACGGCAGTGTTGGCCGGCAAATCCGAATTGTCCACCGAATTACCGCCAAGGGTGGCGCTGTACCGCCTGTTTCACATCATTTGGTCCAGCACCGCGAGCCAACTCGATCAGGATGTCTCACTCGATGTCAAGCAGCTTACGCCCGAGGAACGCCTGCGCTCGCTGACATCGGCCGCGCGAGCCGCATTGTTGTTGACGGCCGTCGAAGGCTTCTCGCTCAGCGAGGCCGGGAAAATTCTCGATGAAACGCCGGAAGAAGTCGAGGAATCGATCGTTGAAGCCCAGCACGCGATCGAGCGCCAGCTTGCTTCACGTGTGCTGATCATCGAAGACGAATCCATCATTGCCCTCGACCTTGAAAACCTTGTCGTCGAGCTTGGTCATAAAGTCGTCGGCACTGCGGCAGCGAAGGATGAAGCCGTCGCCAAAGCCCGCGCCCAGCAACCCGGTCTCATTCTCGCCGACATCAATCTTGGCGAAGGCGGATCGGGCATCGACGCGGTGACCGAAATTCTCCACAGTTTCAATATCCCGGTGATCTTCGTGACGGCCTATCCCGAGCGGCTGCTGACCGGCGAACGTCCGGAACCGACCTACCTGATTACCAAACCGTTCCTTCCGGAGACCGTGCAGGCGACCATCGGGCAGGCACTTTTCTTCCATTCGCTTCGCCGCGAAGCGGCGTGAAGGAACCCCTCTTCCGCATCGCACGTTTCCCTCCGCGAATTCGACCCCCAGCGCGGAGGGAACAATGGCGAGAACCGCCACACGCAAACGCAAGAAAAGTACCGTCAAGACCGTCAAGGCAGCCAATACCGGAATGCAAAGCCGGCTGAATTCACTGCGCGCCGATTTCGACGCGCTGCAGCACGATGTCCGCGGACTCGCCAGTGATGTCGGCGATGCCGCGAGCAGTCAGGCGAAGGAAATCATGACCGATGCCATCGGCACGGCCACTGACGCCGTCGATCGCGTCAGCGAATGGGGCGCGGAAAATCTCGCCGGCGTCCGCACTGCCGTGAAAACCCAGCCTCTGGCGGCCTGCATGCTCTCCATGAGCGCCGGAGCGCTGATTGGAGCGCTACTCCTACGTTAGGTTCCTTAGGACAGCGAATCGGTGCGCAAGCGATTGGTGGGGCGGTGCTTGTCATCACCGCCTCGGCCCTTATCTGGGTCGGCACGGCATTTGCGGGCTATGCGATCTACCTCGCGCTGATCCCGCAGATCACAGCGCCGTGGGCGGCTGCGGTCGCCGCTGTCATCCTGGTGATCGGCCCACTCGGCTGGGCCGCAATCGTCAATGTGCGCCGGCCGGCGCAGCCATCAAGACCGCGGCTGCATCAGCCCGATCCGAGGATTGCAGCGGTGGCGCCCGGCGACGCAGAAACTGCAACCCTCAATCTCCTCGCCAAAGTCGCGCAGGAAAAACCGCTTCTGGCCGTGGTGTTCGCCGGCATCCTTGGGGCGTCAGAGGCGCTTGCGAACCGGCGTAACCAAACGTGATCGCG
This sequence comes from Alphaproteobacteria bacterium, assembly GCA_028869355.1. Classification (GTDB taxonomy): domain Bacteria; phylum Pseudomonadota; class Alphaproteobacteria; order Micropepsales; family Micropepsaceae; genus CAIYRG01. Next base: position 8,900 of record JAGWSK010000424.1, read on the forward strand.
CTCATCTTCCACTTGGAACTGCGGCTTCAACCGGACGTTCTGCTGTCGGTAACGGATCCGTAATGGAGTTATCGGTGCTGGGTTGGACGTTGACTTTTCTATTTCTTGCCGTGGTCGCCGCTTATCTCGGCTTCTTCGGCCTTGGCGGAATGGCGGCAATCCTCGTCAAATTCGCTTTTGCGGTTTTTGTCATCCTGCTCGCAGGGGCCGGTTTGATTGGCCTGCTTCGCACCGAACCGCCGGCCTGAGCAGGGACAGTGGCGAAATTTCCGGTTCAGAGCCTGCTTGCCGCGCTACTGTTGCTGGCCCTGGCATTTTCGATCCATGACCGCCCGGCTGCGCAGGCGCCGGACACAACCCGCGTCAGTCTGCAATTGACCTGTGAATCCAATGACTATCAAGGACTTGATCAATCGCGCACGGCCGCCGGCCCAAGCCTGAACTGCGCCCCCTAAACTGGCGAAAAAATAATCGC
>JAGWSK010000425.1 GCA_028869355.1 Alphaproteobacteria bacterium
ATCCACTTCATCGCGCGACGGGCAAGTGAATCCCAGAACGAGCCGCCCATTCAGATCGCCGCGCCCGGCCCAGCCTGGATTCCAGATTTGCGCGAATTCCGCACTGTCAAATTCGACCCTGTTGCTGCGCTCATCTTCACCGTTCTTGTGGAAGGGCTTCTTACCCGGCGGAGTGAGCGGGGGTTCGAATTTGACTCCGATCCGGCGATAAAAATCTTCCGATCGCACAAAATCGCCGGTGACGATGTTCACCTGGTTGAGAAACGGCTTTTGCATGCACGGACTCCGCCATTTTGCTCGCGTGAGCTTTCACAAACTTAATCCGGCGATGCCGCGTGTGAAATGGCGGCGAACGGAACCTGCCGGATTCCGGGGATCACAGAATGATCACAGATCGCGTCACACCAGCGTCAATTTCCTGCACAAGTTTTGTCGCTGACTTTCATCATGGACGGTGCCATGGAAGAACGGATCATGGAGTACCACCGGCAGGCGCGAGAGTGCTGGAATATGGCCGCCAAGGCAAAAAATGCGAAGAGCCGCGCCGTGTACCGCCGCGTCGCCAGGGCCTGGGAGAACCTCGCGGAAGAGCGCGAGCAGTTTCTCAAGTCGATCAAAGAAAGTGCCAACACCCGCCACTGATTGCGCCCGCACCTCCGGAGCGACATCCACGCGGCGCTCCAGGCCGGCCCTGTTTGCGAAAATTTAATGCCGTGCCAGGGGCGCGCAAACCCGCTTTGAACATGCGGCAAAACTGCGCGCGCCTCTGCCAACTGCTTTTCTGCGTTTGCATTTTGCCACGCTACCGCTCTAGATGCCCCGACCGGTGCGGCGCCGCCGAACCGCCGACGAATGAAATGTTTTGGGGGCCAGCTTCCCGTGACCATCCGCCTCGTCGCATCCGGCGCTGCCTGCGTCCTGCTTGCCGGGCCGGCCGCCGCCGACGACCTGAGCATCAGCAGTAATACCTCGTCCGAGGTTTCGACCGCTGCGGCTGCCAACAGCAGCCCGGGCAACATTACGATCACCTCCGGCGGATCGGTGAATGTCTCCAAAACCGGCCCCGCCGTGCTGCTCAATTCCAGCAACACGGTGTCCAACAGCGGGACAATTTCCAATTCCTTCGGCTCCGGCGCTGTCGGCATCAATATCGTGCCCACCTTTACGGGCGCGGTGAATAATGCCGGCACGATCAACATCATCACCACCGGCACGGCTCCGACCACGACGGGCCAGTACGGAATCTTGCTGATGAACGGGAATAGTGTAACGTTCACGGGGACGGCGGCCACCAACTCGACGGCGCTCACAACTACATCCGTGGTCGGAATATTGAAGCCCGGCGATGTGGTGGCGGGCGCCACCGGGTTTGCCGGCGGCACTTTTATCGTCAGCCAGTCGTCGGGAACGCCGGGAAGCGCCGGAACCTATGTCCTCAGCGCGCCGACCACAGCCGCAATTTCCAGCGCGCCACTCAGCGCCAGTGGCGTGGTGATCGAAGCCACAGGAACGGGCACCAGCCTGAACGTCACTTCCGTCACCGGGCAATTGAACACCGGCGACGTGCTCAGCGGTACCGGCGTTCCGGCCGGCACAACGATCGTCAACCAGGTATCCGGCACGCCGGGCGGCGTTGGGGTTTATACCACCAGCAATCCGACAACGTCGTCCAGCGCTTCGCTGACCGCACAGCCGCTGCTCGCACCATTTGTCGGCAATATCGTCACCACGTCGGCGTCGAACATCACGGTCGCGGGCTTCGGTGCAAATGGTATCGGCATCCAGTCGGAGTTGAATGGAAATCTGACCCAGGGCGGCACCATCACGGCTCAGGGCCAAACCTCCAGCGGTATTCTCGCGCTGGCTCCGATCGACGGCGCTTTCGTAAACACCGGCAAGATCCAGGCCGTGCCGCCGACCGGCGTGCTGATCGCCACCTCGACATCGGTCTTCTCGCCGGGATGGGCTGCAGCCTTCGGCGGAAATATCGGCGGCGGCATCCTCAATGCCGGACCGACCAGCAGCACCGACACCACGGCCGCCGCAACGCTCAGCACGATTGGTGCATCGCCCGCCCTGATTGTTGCTCCGACCGTGGGCTCTGATGTCGCCAATATCACGGTCGGAGTGGTCGCGGATGCCAACGCGCCCGGCTACAGCCTGATCAATCGCGGGACGATCAGTTCGACCGGCATGCAGCCGAACGTCTCGCCTGTCACAATCCAGATCGGAAATGGCCCATCCGATACCAGCGGTCTGCTGACGACGCTGACCGGCGGCATCTACAACAGCGGCTCGATCACCGCGGTGGCGACCAGCAACAGCAGCGTACCGTTGCAGCTGCCGCCCGCTGCATCGGATGCCACCGCCATGCTGATCGGTGTCGGGGCGACTGTTCCCAGTCTGAACAACACCGCCACCGGCACGATTTCCGCCTCCACCTCGGGTGCGAAAGGCGGCACCGCGACCGCAATTGTGATTGAAGGGACCAGCCAGATTCAGAGCACGACGACGTCGAGTCTGGTCGGCGGATCGCTCTCGGCTCTGACCAATGCGGGAACCATCTCGGCCAGCGCAATATCCAACGACGTCACGGTCACAAATCTGACCGCCGAAGCGATCTCCGATCTTGCCGGCGATCTCACCAGCATCACCAACAGCGGGACAATTTCCGCCACAGCGACGCTGCTCCAGAGCAACTCGCAGGTCACGATCGCTGCCGATCTTTCCAACAATACCAAGGCGGTGACCTTCACCAATTCCGGCACGGTCATCGGCAACATCCTGTTTCCAAATGTCGCCAACAACAGTCTGACCATCGAAGGGCCCAATGCTTCGGTCAGTGGACAGGTACGTGCGGCCGGCCTCGGTACTGTGAATATCGGCGTTTCCGCCGCGGGCACCGGTGGCGTGTTGCATACCGGCCAGGTGGTGAATGCCGGTTCTTTGACCGTTGGCCCGCAAGGCACGCTCGATGTTCAGATCGGCAACATCTCGCAGGTGGTCTCGGCTTCGGGGCCGGTTTCCTTCGACGCGACATCGCATATCACGGTGACGCCGGTCCTGCTGCCCGCCAATGCGCTCACCTCGATTCGTCTCGTGCACTCCGACACGTCGCTGACTTTCGCCAATTACGCCGCGACGGTATCCACCGTGCAGATCCCGTTCCTCTACAACGGCAATCTCACGGTCGATCCACAAAATCTGACCCTAAGCCTGCAGCAGAAGACCGCGGCACAACTTGGGCTGACCGGAAATGCCGCCATTCTGTACCAGCCGGCAATGACCGCGGCGCTACGCGATACCCAGGTTGGAGCCGCATTCGGTGCGCTGCCCGACGCTGCTGCCATCCAGGCCGCACTGCTGCAAATGCAGCCGCTGTCCGATGCCGCCGATTTCGCCATGGCGCAGTCCCTGAATGATTCAAGTCTCAACGGCGTTGGGGCGCGGCAACGCGCGCTCCTGCTTGGGACATTGCCCGAATCTGGATTCAATCCGTGGTTTCAGGGCAGTTTCAATATGCTCAACGGCCATGGAACCAACAGTTACACGGGGAACGGATCCGGCGGCACGCTCGGCATCGATTTCACCGACCCCGCCAACGGACATGGCGGCATCGCCTTGACCGTGCAGCGGACTTCCGTGACCGAAAAGTCGCCCGGTCCGGTGGGCGGGGAAACGGGCAGCTGGTACGTGATCTCGCCCTATATGGGCCTCCGCAGCGGCAATGTTTTCATCGATATCCAGGCCAATGGCGGCGCGGCAGATCTCAAGGAATCCCGTCAGGTGACGATCGGCTCATTGAGCCGCACCGCGTTGGGTACACCCAGCATTGAATTCGCCGGTGGCAACATTACCGGCGGTTACATTTTTGATCTCGGCGGAATACGCCTGATACCGCAGGTCTCACTCGACGGCCTGGCTCTTTTTGACCATGCCTTTGTCGAGCAAAATGGCACCAGCGAGCAACTCAACAACGAAGGCCAGCCGATCGGGACCACAAACCCGGTCGGGGGCGGACCGGGCATCAATCTCAGCGTGGCATCGCGCACGCTGCAGCAGCTGAGCGGCTTTGCCGGAGTGGCCGGGGCAACCACGATACCGCTGCTCGGCGGCAATCTGATCCCACAACTCACGGTTGGATGGGGTCACGGATTGCTCGATTCGGGATCTTCGACCACGGCTTCGTTCGCCGCAGTTCCGGCACTGCCTTTCACGCTCGCAGGCCCCTCCTTGTCCCGCTCCGAAGCCGTCGGTTCCGTCGATTTGAACTACATTTTTGGCAATGTCACGGCCGAACTGAGCTACAGCGCGATAGCGACTTCAGTGTCGTTG
>JAGWSK010000426.1 GCA_028869355.1 Alphaproteobacteria bacterium
ACCCGATGACGTGATCGCGCACGGAGCCCGATTTTACCCGGCGCGGCCCGCACACATCCGCTGCCACGACTCCCGCAATGGTTTGAATTCCTGCCGGCGCATCGAGTATTGGTCCCCAATCGCAGGGTTCAAAGCCGAGCGCCTGATTGTGCTGCGCCAGAAGGACTTCAATTTCGGCGACCTTCGTCCCCGCTTTTGCGCTCAAAACCAGTTCTTCGGGTTTGTAGGAGATGATGCCGCTCAAATCGCTCATGTCCAGAATGGCATTTGCAGTCACGGACCGTCCGAGATTGCGCTTTGTGCCGGACGAGATGATCTCGAATTTCGCCCCCGATTGTGCAGCATCGCGGATCATCTCCGCGGCCTGGCGATCGCTGGTGGGATGGAATCTATGCGTGCTCACATCCGCGGCAGATTGGCGAATGGCAGGCGGCCCTTGCGCACATGCATGCGCCCGAGTTCGACGCAGGCGTGCAGCACCGGAAACACCTTGCCGGGATTAAGCTGCGAGTGGGGATCAAAGGCGCATTTCAGCCGCTGCTGTTGGGCGAGATCGGCATCGCTGAACATTTCCGGCATCAACGCTTTCTTCTCGACGCCGACGCCATGTTCGCCGGTCAGTACACCGCCCATTTGGACGCACAGTTTGAGAATATCGGCCCCGAATGCTTCGGCGCGCTCGAGCTCGCCTTCCTGCATGCAGTCGAACACGATCAGCGGATGCAGATTACCGTCACCAGCGTGAAACACATTGCAGCAAATGAGCCCGTACTGTTCCGAAAGCTGGGAAATCCTTTCCAGCATCTGCGGCAGCACCGCGCGCGGGATCGTGCCATCCATGCACAGCATGTCAGGTTTCAGGCGGCCCATCGCGCCAAAGGCCGATTTCCGGCCGGACCACACGCGCGATCGGTCGGCTTCGCCCGAACAGTCGTTGATGTCGGTCGCACCGCACCCGTCGGCGATGGCCGAAACTGCACCAAGCTGGTCGGCCACTTCTGCCGGCATGCCATCGAGTTCGGCGATGAGAATGGCCTCCGCAGTGGCCGGATAACCCGGCGCGCAGAATGCCTCCACTGCATCGATGCAGCGGCGGTCCATGAATTCCAGCGCGGAAGGGATGATTCCCTGGCCAATGATCTCGGCAACACACTGCCCCGCATCCGCCGCACAGCGAAAGCCGATCAGGATGGTTCGGGTGACCGGCGGGCGGGGCAAAATGCGCAAGGTGGCCTCGGTCACAATGCCCAGCAGGCCCTCCGAGCCGCAGACGATCCCGAGCAGATCGATACCACCGCCGGCCGCAAATTTGCCGCCGATGCGCAGCCGCTCGCTGCCGATCAGCGCCATTTCCACGCCAAGCAGATTGTGGGTGGTCAGACCGTATTTCAGGCAGTGAATACCACCTGAGTTTTCGGCGACATTTCCACCGATCGTGCAGGCGATCTGGCTGGAGGGATCGGGCGCATAATAAAAGCCTTTGGCCTGCACCGCGCGGGTGACATTCGCGTTCGTCACGCCCGGTTGGACCACCACACAGCGGTTGTCGTAATCCACCTCCAGGATCCGGTTCATGCGAGACAGACCGAGCAGGATCCCGTCGGCCAATGGCAGCGCACCTCCCGACAGCGATGTGCCCGCTCCGCGGGGCACGATCCGCAGTCCCTCACGCGATGCGAAGCTCAGCACCGCCGAAACCTGATCGGCCGACACGGGGAGAACGCAGACCAGCGGAAGCTGCCCGTAAGCGGTCAGCGCATCCCGGTCATAGGCGCGTAATGTCGCCTGGTCCGATACCACACCGTCCGGGACAATGGCGGAAAGGGCGGCGGCGATTTCCGCGCGCCGGGCGATGATCTGTCGATCGGGTGCCGGCAGTTCAATCATTTGTCGTATCTCTTATCATAATTGATCCGTGCCGGGCCTTTACGCCGGAGGACAAAACGCCAAGACTGGCGAAAAGAGGGTTGGGGGCGACAGATGTGGAATCAGGGTTATGATCCGTTCGGCAATGCGGCGGTTTCAACACTGGCGGCCGCCATTCCTGCGGCTTTTCTTCTGGCTCTGATCGCCACCGGCAAGATCAAGGTCCATATCGCCGCGCTGATCGCGCTTGTGGCCGCTGTCTCAATTGCCGTGTTCGCTTTCGGCATGCCTGGCGGGATGGCGGTGCGTGCCGTCGCTTTGGGCGCGCTCACCGGCTTTTTTCCCATCGGGTGGATCATTCTGAATGTGATCTTCCTCTACCGGCTGACGGTGGAAAAAGGCTGGTTCTCCATCATGCAAAAGTCGATCGGCGACATCACGCCCGACCGCCGCTTGCAGCTGCTACTGATTGCTTTCGCGTTCGGCGCCTTTTTTGAGGGCGCATCCGGCTTTGGCACTCCGGTTGCCGTGACCGGATCGATTCTGATGGGACTTGGGTTCTCGCCGCTTGCCGCCGCGGGCCTGTCGCTGATCGCCAATACAGCGCCGGTTGCGTTTGGGGCGCTTGGCACACCGATTGTGGGCCTTGCTGCGTCATCCGGTCTCGATCCCTATCAACTGGGCGCGATGGTGGGCAGGCAATTGCCGATTTTTGCTGTTCTGGTGCCGTTCTGGCTGATCTGGGCATTTGCGGGCTGGCGCGGTGTAAAGGGGGTTATTCCGCCCATCCTCGTCTGTGGAATCAGCTTTGCGGTGCCGGAATATCTGATCTCCAACTTCGCCAATCCCTGGCTCGCCTCCATCGCTTCGGCAGTAATCTGCATGGTCAGTCTCAGGGCTTTTCTGGCTGCCTGGCAGCCGGGAAAAATCTGGACCTCCGCCGCATTGCGGGGTGACGACCATTCATCGGCAACCATGCCCGCGCCGCCGGTCATGCATTCCGTCAGACCAACCACCGCAATGCTGGTTAAATCCTGGGTGCCCTGGCTCATCCTCTGCGCGGTGTTGTGGATCTGGGGCACGGACACCGTGAAGACTGTTCTGAATCACCTTTTCTCGCCCTCATTCCAGGTCCCGGGCCTGCACAATCTGGTCAACCGGGTGCCGCCCGTGGTGGCCAGACCGACTCCGGAAGCCGCAGTATTCCCGTTCACCTTCCTGTCCTATAGCGGCACCGCCATTCTGCTGTCGGCCCTGATTTCCGGCGTGTTCATGGGCTTTTCGCCGCAGCGTTTGGTCAAGTCCTACTTCGAGACCATCCGCGTTGTTCGCTATTCGCTGATCACGATTTCGGCGATGCTGGCCCTCGGCACTCTCACGCGGTATGCCGGCCTCGATGCCACGCTGGGTCTCGCATTTGCGAGCTCCGGGGTGCTGTATCCGTTCTTCGGCACGCTGCTCGGCTGGCTTGGCGTCGCTTTGACCGGTTCGGATACTGCGTCGAATGTGCTGTTCGGGAGCCTGCAGAGGATCACATCTCAGCAATTGGGCCTGTCGCCCATTCTGATGGCGGCGGCGAATTCCTCCGGCGGTGTGATGGGCAAGATGATCGATGCGCAGTCCATCGTGGTCGCGTCGACGGCCACGCGCTGGTACGGCCATGAAGGCTCGATCCTGCGCTTCGTATTCAAGCAGTCGATTGCGCTTGCGGTTCTCGTCGGCCTGTTCGTGACCCTTCAGGCCTATGTCTGGCCGTTCACGCTAATGGTCGTGAAATAACTTATTCAGCCGGCGCAGGTGCCCCCGAGGGCAGGGCGGTTTCGCTGAACTGCCGTTCCGGATGCATGAGGAACGAGCTCAATGCGCCCAGCATCAGAACGCCAATCGCGAGTATGAAAGGAAGCTGTTTGTCACCGGTGAAGTCGGTGACAAATCCCGCGACCACCGGCGACAGAATGGCGGCAAGCGCTGATCCGGAATTCATCAACCCGGAGGCGGTACCGGAATATTTCGGCGCGATGTCCATGGGAATTGCCCACATCGGGCCAATCGTGCTTTCGGCGAAGAAAAAGCCGCCGGCGAGGCAGACCGCGACGATGGTCATGTCATGCACATAGATGATCGGCACCAGCCAGATCAGCGCACCGGTGAAACCGACCGCGGTGACCGAAATGCGCGAAAACCGCACATTCCTGGTCTTGCGCAGGATCCTGTCGGAAATCATGCCGCCGGTGGTGTTGCCGATGGCGCCGATGAAATAGACGATGGTTGAGAACAGCGCCGCCTGGCTGTTGCTGAGCGAAAATGTGTCTTTGAAGAAGACCGGGAGATAGCTGAGATACAGCCACAGGCACCAGCCATAACAAAAATAAGTCAGCGTGACCGGCCACATGCGGCCGATGAGTGGCCCCCATGGGATCGGGGGCCGCGGCCCTTTCGGCGGCGCCGGCAGGATCGCCAGCTCCGCCTGCGTGATTGCGCTGTGCTCACGCGGATCATCACGGAAATACCACCACCAGACGGCGACCCAGACAAAACCGATCAAGCCGGTGACGACGAATGAACCGCGCCAGGTAACCGCCGCCATCAAGGCCACGGTCGCCACGGGTGTGAGCGCATTGCCCAGCCGCGAAAAGGCGTGGGTGACACCCTGCGCGAAGCCGCGTTTGCGCAGTTCGACCCAATGTTGCATCGCACGCGTCGCCGTCGGAAGCGTCGCGCCGACGCCAAATCCCATCACCACGCGCGCCAGCACCAGAGTTGCAAAGCCGGTCGCCAGTCCGGTGACGACGGTTGCGCCGGCCCAGACCAGTCCGCTGACGAACAGGGTTTTGCGCGGCCCGAAACGGTCGGCCGTCATGCCGCCGATGATCTGGAACAGCAAATAGGGGTAACCGAAGACGGAAAATATGAAGAGAGCTTCGGTGTTGGACAGCCCGAATTCCGGGCGGATATCGAGCATCGCCGTGCTGACGCTCTGCCGCACGATATAGGTGATGAAGTACATCGCGCAGAGCAGCACCAAAACCATATTGGTGCACTTGAACCAGCGTTGCATCTGAAATCCCTCGGCTAGCGGGTATTCCTCGTCAAAGAATCTGCGGTTTCGGCCAGATAATCCATCGCCGCCTGCGCGCCACCCTTGCGGTGCGGAACGCCGGCCAGCTGCAGGCCCATCTCGACGCCCGATAGTGCGCCGAGAATGGTCAAATCATTCGTATCGCCGAGGTGGCCGATGCGGAAAACCTTGCCCGCGAGTTTGGACAATCCGGCGCCGAGCGACATGTCGAAATTCTCCAGCACCACCTTGCGGAATTTATCCGCATCATGCCCTGCGGGCATGATGATGGCGGTTACCGTGCCCGAATAGCATGTCGGATCGCGGCACAGGACTTCCAGGCCCCATGCGCGGATCGCGCGCCGGGCAGCTTCGGCATGGCGCTGATGACGTGCGAAAACGCGGGGCATGCCCTCTTCATGGAGCATGTCGATCGCTTCAGCGAGTCCATAGAGCAGGTTTGTTGCCGGCGTGTACGGAAAAAAGCCCTGG
>JAGWSK010000427.1 GCA_028869355.1 Alphaproteobacteria bacterium
ACACAGATGAAGATGATCCCAAGGCAGTCGGCCTTGGATGCGGGTTGGGAGTGCTGACTGGCGCCGTGGTCGGCGGCGTAGCTGGCTACCTGCTGGCGCCAAAGGCGGTACCGCCGCCGCCTCCACCACCGCCGCCGCCTCCTCCACCGCCAGCGGTTCGGACCTTCATCGTCTTCTTCGACTTCGACAAGTCGAACCTGACGGCCGAAGCGCTCCAGGTGGTGCAACAGGCCGTGCAGACGGCACGCACGACCGGCATGGTTCGGATCGTGGTGACGGGCCACACCGACACGGTGGGTTCGCTAGCCTACAATCAGCGTCTGTCGGAGCGCCGCGCCGATGCGGTGAAGGCCGAGATGGTGCGCGAAGGCCTCAACGCCAACGACGTCACCACGGTCGGCCGGAACTTCGCGGAGCCTCTGGTCCCGACCGGGCCGGGCGTCCGCGAACCGCAGAACCGCCGCGCGGTCATCGACCTCGGGCAGTAACTGCAATCATCGCCTCAAGGGGCGGACTTCGGTCCGCCTCTTTTTTTGTTCGCTCCGCACGGAATAAAAAACGCCCCGCAAGTTGCGGGGCGTTTTTTACATCCGAAACTGACGTCCGCAGATCAGTGCGGTGCTGCCAAACCGCGCCCCTGCGCCGGCAAGACCACATCGACGGGTTTGCTGCGTGGAACCGGAACGAAGGCCGGTGGAATCGCCCCTGTATTACCGGCGGTGAGCACCTGGCCCTGGCATTGCTCGAAAGCGGTATCGGCGGGGGTTTCGCGAGCGGCGACGAAGGCTGCCAGTGTGGATCTGGCGGAGTTCAGCGCGTCATCAAAGAGCTGGTTTGCGCTGGCGCAATAACCAGTGATGTCACCGATGCTCGCCATGGAAGAGGCATTGGCGAGCTTGGTCTTGAATGCATGATATTCCTCGGTACCGTTCTTTCCATGCAGCCGCCGGAAGAAATTTTGTAAGTCACGGTCCGAGGCCTGCAGGTCTTTTTGGTAAGTCGATACGAAACTGTTGTAGAGTTTGGCGGCATCGCAGGACAGTGCCGCAACCATCAGCCGCTGCTGGATTGCGGCGGTCTTGACTGCGGCCATCTCAGTTGGGCGGGCGCAACCGGTCTGGGTCGCTGCCATGACGTTTCCGGCCATGCCGGTGAGCATGAGAATCGCAGCACCGGTTTTCGCGAGATTCCGCATCGATATCCCCAAGTGAAGGGCCTTTATGGCCCCGGTTCATGCCTCGGCTTATACCATCAAACTCAACCGGCCGGCACGCCAATTCGCTTTGGATTAACTCGACTTTAACATGCCTCCGGCCACGTTGCGCCAACGCGGCCATCGCGAACTGGTATCCCGGAACATCGGTGGCAGCGCCGGAATTTTTTGGCAGCGAGCAGGACTGTTGAGCGCAACTTTATCTTCGGCTCTCGATGTTTCGCGCGAAACCGAGGCACCTTCTTTGGCCAGACAAATGATGCGAATCCGCGAGGCATCAGGCTTAAGCCACACGGCAATCGCTTCAACCTTCGCGCGCCTTGCACGCGGGCCCGGCAAGTTGTCGTTCCAGGATTTTGTCCGCCTACGATTGTTTGATCGGCCACTTTCCGCTGCCACGCCGGCGTCGGAATTCGTCGGCCAACGGCGAAATCTCGATATCTGCGTCACCGTGAACTACAAGCATGGCTGGTTCGGGCTGCTGGCGGATAAGGTTGCGGCCGGCGCCTATCTCGCAACCTACGGCCTTCCCACGATTCCTGTTGCAGCGATTTATGCCCCAGACCTTGGTGCCGGCACGCCGCGGGTTCTGGCCACTCGCGAAGCGCTGGTATCGTTTCTCACCACACCGGCGAATTTCCCGCTATTCGGCAAACCGGTGGAGGGATTCCAGAGCCTTGGGAGCGTTGCTTTGCGCCGTTGGCAGATCACGGAAGGCGAATTGGAGACAATGGACGGCCGGCGAATCCCGCTCGAGCAGATTGTTTCCGAAATCGAGTCGCATTACCGCAGCGGCTATGTTTTTCAGCCATTGGTATCTCCGCATCTTCGTGTCGCCGAATTGTGCGGCGAGCGACTGGCCAGCGTGAGAGTGCTGACGGCGCTGACAGAATCGGGGCCGAAGGTTATTCGCACCTGCTGGAAGATTCCCGCAGGCGGCAATATGGCCGACAACTACTGGCGTGCCGGCAATTTGCTGGCCCAGATCGATCTCGATAGCGGGCGGGTGCTGCGCACCACATCCGGTGCCGGACTCGACATGATGATGCATGAAATTCATCCTGACACGCACACGCCGCTGAACGGATTTGAAATTCCGCAGTGGGACGAGCTACTGCGGCTTGCGCTCCG
>JAGWSK010000428.1 GCA_028869355.1 Alphaproteobacteria bacterium
AGGCACGACCGCGTTGACGGTCCATTGCTATCGCCACCCCTGCCTTCGACTGTTCAGAACGGAGCAACGCCATGAATCTCATCGGCCGAATTGCCCTTCCGCTTGTCATCGCAGCAAGCTTCCTGTTCATCGGCGCCGCATTAGCCGCCGATCAACCTCGCGAGATGACGCTTTCCGCGACCGAACGTCCGGTGAAAGTGGAATTTTTTGCCGCCTCCGGAACTGCGAAGCGGCCTTCGGTCCTGATGCTCCACGGCGGACAGGGTTGGGGCGGCGCAGAAGGACGGATCGAGGATTTCCGGCATTACGCACGCGAACTCGCCGGACACGGTTTCGACGCCTATATGGTCTATTACTACAGCGATCAGGACATGGCGGACCGCAAGGCCAATGCGCCGATGGTTAGCATTCGCCGCTTTCCTGCCTGGGCCAAACTGGTCAGCGATCTGACTGCAGACGTGAAGAAGCTTGCCTCCTCAAACGGAAAAGTGGCGCTGGTAGGATTTTCGAATGGCGGAAATCTCTCGGCCCACGCAACACCTTTGGATCCGAATATCGATGCCGCGGTGGTCTATTATGGCGGCGTATCGCGCGTGCCGGATTTCGCGGCAAAGCGGTTTCCGCCATTGTTGATCTTCCACGGCGAGGCAGATACGCGCGAACCCATCGAGCGGGGAATCAAACTGTTTGAAACGGCAAAGGCATTGGGAGGTCCGGTGGAATTCCACTCTTATCCGGGCATTAATCACGGCTTCGGCCAGAATCTTGGCACGCCGGCTGCCGATGACGCATTCGCAAGAACCATTTCCTTCCTGGAAAAGAACCTGAAGGGAGAGTGAGCCATGCTGCAGTACGTGCAACGTGCGTTTGCCATCGGAATTGTCATGTGTTTTGCCGTGGGAGCTGCTTCCGCTGCGGACGTCGAAGGCAAGAAGATGACCCTGCCCTCGACGGAACGTCAGGTGAGCGTTGTCCAATTCAAGGCGCCTGGCACCAACCCGCGGCCGGCGGTGCTGTTACTTCACGGCGCCGGCGGATTCGACCGCCGGATCGCGGATTACAATCACTATGCTTCGACACTCGCAAATCAGGGCATCGATGCCTATCTCGTCTACTACTATAGCGACATGGACGAGAAATACATGTCGAACGGGATCGATGTTTTCGAACAACGCTATCCGGCCTGGGCGAAAATGGTTGGCGAATTGGCCGAATATCTCGAAAAGCAAAAAGACTCGAATGGCAAAGCCGGCCTGATTGGATTTTCCAATGGCGGCATTCTGGCAACCGGCGCGTCGACACTCGACCCGAAAATCACTGCTGCGGTGATTTATTACGGCACAGAGCCATGGCCGCTTGGCACTCCGGCGAAACGTTTTCCGCCGCTTCTGATTCTGCATGGCGATGCCGATCAGATCATTCCGGTCGAGAACGGCAAGCAATTGGCGACGCTGGCGAAGAAGCTGGGCGCACCGGTTGATCTGGTGATTTATCCTGGCGAGATGCATGGCTTCGGCGCGGATTTTTCCAAAAAAAGCGCGCAGGATGCGTTGACCAAAACCATTGCGTTTTTACGCAAGCAACTGACCGTAAACTGATTTCGTTTTGATTTGCCGACGGTACGACACCGGACAGCGCAGTTTGAACAGCGGCGCCATTACGGGTAACGTTTGCGCTCGCGGAATTCGAACCGGGGCGAATGATGCGTATTGTAAACTCCCTGCTGTATTTAGTCGTCCGTTAAGAAGCCGGTTTGAGCGTGGTTTGGACCTGAAGATTGGCCAACAGAACGGATAGCAACAGGCGCAAGAGCATCCTCAGCCAGGCAAGGACGCGGCGGAAGTTGTAGCCCACCGCGGTGAGGATGGCATTTGCGGCATCGCCATGGCGTCCCTTGAGATAGCAGCGACCGAGATGTCCTTCTGATTTCATGTGACCGATCGCCGGCTCAATGGCGGACCGCCGTTTAAGCTGGCGCTTGATGATGCCAAACACGCCGCGCTTCTGGCCTGAGATGAAGACGCGGCGGGGATTGCTCGCCTGATGTCCGCGATAGCCTTTATCGACAAAGGCGCGCTCGATCTCGCGTCCGGTGAGCGCCTGGGTTTGTTCGAGCACGCCAGCAAGAGTGTGTCCGTCGTACGGATTGCCCGGAAGCGATTTGGCATGCAGCACGAACTGGCCGCCCGGAGCGCGTGCGTTGGTGGTGACAACCGAGACTTTGACGCCGAACTCGTAAGGCGCCTGCGCCTTGCCCTTGCCGATGCACTCGACCTCGGGAGCGTGGAAGGAATACAGCTTCCAACCGCGTTGACGCTGGCGCTGCGAGCGGATTTGCATCGCGCGCGAGAGCGGTGCGGCCAATGCCGCTTCGAGTTCGGGGATGCCCTTGATCTTTCGGCCGATGTCGCGAATGAGCCGCCCAAGCCGCGTGCGCAGGAACCGCAATTGCCGATGATGGCGCTTGAACTGTTTGGCATGGGCATAGCGCCCAGCCATCATGGCTGCCCGTTTCGCCAGCCGCAGATATGACTGGCGCAGCCTGATCCCGTGCTTCTGCGCCATCCGGTTCAGGCCGACGATGGCTGCATGCAGCAGCTTCGCATCGGTGGGAAAGGTCACGTTCTTCGGCTGCACCGTGGTGTCGACGTTGACCCGGGCGAGGTCTTTGCCGCGCAGCGCGCCGGTTTCATGGGCGACACGCAGACTCTCGGCCAGCAGCAATTCCAGTTTATCGCCGAGCCGCTTGCGCCAGTGGCTCAGATCCGAGCGTTCATGCGGGAAGTCATGTTGGAAGAATTCTTCGCCGGTGAAGTACTGGAAGTACGGATCGCAAACCCAGCGCTCACACACACCCTCATCGGACAGAGCGTAAATGTGTTTCAGCAGCAACAGCCCGATCACGAACCGCGTCTCGATTCCAGGCCGGCCTTTCTCGCTATAGAGCGGCGCGATTTCGCCATCAATCCAGGCCCAATCGATCCTGGCCACCAGACGCACCAACTCGTGCTTCATGTTGATGATCTGATCCAAACGTGACCGGAAAAGGTCCTGTTCGCCGCTCTTCCCCTGCTGCTTCGGACGCATCAAATGCCCCGCTTAGAATCACTTCCCAAGCAGGGAATCACGAATCCATTTTGCAAGGAATCCGCATCTCCAACCGGCAAATCCGGCAAATTCGATCACTTCAAACCCGCTGTTTCCGATTCCCGATCAATGACTTCCGGTTTGTTCACGGACGACTAGCGATGGCAAGATTGTTCTTCCCGGATCCACAGTCCCAAAGGGCTCGGCACATCGAGGCTGCCGAGGGGCTTTCGTTGCGCGAAGAACGGCCCAGATTTAAAAGCCAGTCCGGTCCAAAGTAGCCCCACCCGGCAGGCTCAGCCGGTTTCCCAAACCTGATTCAGGATTTTGGCTGCCATCGCAGCTTTGTCGTGCGGTAGGAATCGTCCGTAATGGATCACCGCTCCGGGCGTGTCCTGGATTGCATAGCTCGCCAGTTCATACGAGCCAGTCATTTTCAGG
>JAGWSK010000429.1 GCA_028869355.1 Alphaproteobacteria bacterium
CAGGTCTATGCTTTCATGGATGTGCGCGGGCGCGGTTTTGTCGTGCACCTGTCCTCGCCGCCGAAATTCTGGCAGGGATTGACTATTGCCGCCGGGCATCCGGAGTGGCAGGAGGACCCGAAGTTCCGGACAAAAAAGGACCGGCAGGAGAATTATCATCTGCTGCACGAAGCGCTGTCCGGCGTGTTCCGTCAAAACGAACGGGAACGCTGGCTCGACCTGTTGCGCAAGAATGATGTTCCGAGCGCGCCGATTTACACTCTGGATGAAGTGTTTGCCGATCCGCAGGTGCAGCATCTCGGGCTGAAGCGCGAGCTGACGCATCCGAAAATCGGACATGTATCTCTGGTGGGCGGCGGCATCCGTTTGAGCGATACGCCGGCCGAAATCCGCAGCGTGGCCCCGGCTTATGGGGAGCATACGGACGAAATACTCGCACGGGTCGAAAGTTTTTCGCGCGGGACGAAGCCGTGATCGCGCCCGATCCTGCGTTGCGCAACCGCTGCGCCATCGTGGGCGCAGGGAACAGCCGCCTCGGTCAGGTGCCGGGAAGTTCCAGCCTCGATCTTCTCGCCGAAGCGATCGGCAACGCGCTGGAAGATGCAGGGCTTCGACTGACGGACGTCGACGGCCTGATCACGCGTGGACCGGATGACGCTTACTGCCATCACCAGCAGATCGGCGAAAGACTGGGCCTTAATGCGCGGTTTTCGACCTCGCTCGACAATGGCGGCGCCAGTCAGATCCTGGCGGTGGCGCTGGCTGTCATGGCGATCAATGCGGGCCTCGCCAGCACTGTTGTCTGCGGTTATGGCCGAAATGCATGGTCGCGCACACATTCGTCGGCCGCGGCACGGGTCAAGAACCAGACCCGCCCCGACGATCAGCACGACCAGGAATTCGGCCCGGAATATGGTTATTTCGGCGCGGTCGCGGCGCATGCCTTCGGCGCGCAGCGTCACATGCATGAATTCGGCACGACGCGCGAGGACTTTGCCGCGATTGCGATGGGTTTTCGCGATCACGCCACGCGCAATCCCGCGGCTCAGATGCAAAAGCTGCTGTCACGCGAGGATTATTTCAACGCGCGCGAGATTGTTTCGCCCTTCGGATTGTTCGACTGTTCATTACGCAGCGACGGCGCCGGGGCGGTGATCGTGACCTCGGCCGGATGCGCGCGCGACCTGAAATCTCACCCCGTGCTGATCCGCGGTTTCGGCAGCCACAACAATCTCACGGGGTGGTTTTCCGGCGACAACATGATCCGGACCGGGGCGATACAAAGTGGCGATGCCGCGTATCGCATGGCCGGGATTGGGCCTGCCGAGGTCGACACCGTGCAGCTTTATGACTGCTTCACCTATATGGTGCTTGTGCAGCTCGAGGATTACGGGTTTTGCCGCAAAGGGGAAGGTGGCGCATTCGTCCGCAGCGGCGCGCTCCGGCTTGGCGGCCGGCTGCCCGCCAATACGTCCGGCGGGCAGCTATCCGAGGCGCATGTCGAAGGCATGCTGCAGATTGTCGAAGGCGTGCGCCAATTGCGTGGCGAATATCCAAAAGAGCGGCAGGTCACCGATGCCGAAATTGCGCTGATCTCCGGCCACGGCGGCAATCAGGTCTGCCACTCCACGCTGATACTGCAGCGGGCGTAATCACGTGACGGATGCGCCACCCGAAAAACCTCTGCCGCGTGCCTCGGCCGAATCGCTCCCGTACTGGGAGAGCGCGAAGCAGCACAAATTGCTGATGCAGCATTGCCGCGCCTGCGGCGAATTCTGGTTTCCACCATCGGCGCGATGCCACCATTGTCTCAGTGGCGATTTCACATGGGATGAGGTATCGGGCGACGGGCGGATCTACAGTTTCGTCGTCTATCATCGGTTGTACCATCCCGCATTCGAACGAGATCTGCCCTATGTGGTCGCCATTGTCGAATTGCGCGAAGGTCCGCGCCTGCTGACCAACATTGTTGACGTGCACTGGAAGGACGTGCGCTGCGATGCTCCCGTGAAAATCGTTTTCGATGATGACCCGCGCGGCATCACAATTCCGAAATTCACGTTTCCGGAACGGCAGAGCAGCGCGGCATGACGACAGACGCGGCGTTACGCGAACCGGCCGAGGCACTTGTGTCATTGCCAGCCGCACGGGTGCGCGTCCGCCAGTTTTCGCCGCTGGTGCTGTTACTGATCCTGATTCTCGGCATTCTGATTGTGCCCCCGGTGATTTACCTCCTGCGATCGAGCGTGCAAGAAACCAATTTCGACGGTTCATTCGGCGCGTTCACATCGCGCTATTACCGCGAATTACTCAGCACCGGTCGACTCGTTCCGGTCATCGCGACATCGGCCGCCTATGCCGGCGGC
>JAGWSK010000430.1 GCA_028869355.1 Alphaproteobacteria bacterium
CCTGGGACGCGAGCAATCTGTTCATCATGGGCGCAAGCACGTTCCCGCAGAACCAGAGCTACAATCCGACCGGGCCACTTGGTGCGCTCGCCTACTGGTCTGCCAACGCAATCACGACGCGATATCTGAAGAGCCCTGGCCCGTTGATGCCGGCGTGACAGCCGGTTCGCTCGCACTGGGGAGGATTTTGGAATAGGGTTTGCGAGGACGGCTGCGCAGGTGGCGGACATATGATTTTGGGAGGTTGGCATGGCGAAAGAATCGATTCCGCGGCGTGATTTTCTGAAAGGTGCAGGTGTCGCCGGTGCAGGCGTTGCCGCCGCTGCGTCTGGCGTCGCCGCTTTGGCGCCCGATGCCAGGGCAGCCGCAAATGTTGTGACGCAAGCCGCGGATGAAACCTGGCTGATCCTGACGCCACAGGAGGTCGCATTCTTCACGGCCGCGGCCGATACGATCATCCCGAAAGATGCACTGTCCCCATCGGGCAGCGAATGTGGCGTTCCGGTTTTTATCGACCGCCAGCTCGCGGGCGCGTGGGGCGGTGGCGACCGCATGTACCGCGCCGGGCCTTATGTCAAAGGCACGCCGGAACAGGGTTACCAGCTTCCACTGACGCCGCATCAGTTCTTCGTCGCCGGCGTGCGCGCCGCGGACGCATGGTGCGAGAAAACCTACGGCAAAACCTTCGACCGGCTGGAGCAACCGAAGCGCGATGAAGCCCTGACCGCAATGCAAAAGGGTACGGCAGAATTCGATGGCCTGGATGCGAAGGCGTTCTTCGCCGCATTGCTGACCATCAACATGGAAGGCTTCTTCGCCGATCCGATCTATGGCGGTAATCGCAACAAGGCATCGTGGCGCATGCTGGGATTTCCCGGTCTGCCCGCGACCTATGCCGAACAGGTCGATGAGTATCGCGACAAGCGCTACCCCATGACCGAACCGCAATCGATCGCCGATTTCAGCTAAAAGGGCGCGCAGATGGTCACGAAACTGAAGGAAGTGGATGCGGTCATCATCGGCCAGGGTCTGACCGGCGTCACGATGGCGAAGGAATTGACCATGGCGGGCCTGACCGTCGTGGGGCTCGAGCGTGGACCGGACCGGCGGCCGCAAGAAGAAGTCGTGCTGCCGCGCATTCGCGACGAGCTGAAATACAACGCGCGCAAGGAGCTGATGATCGACAATGCGGTCGACACCATCACCTTCCGCAACAATTCCGAACAGACGGCACTGCCGATCCGGCGCTGGGGAGCGTTTCTGCCCGGCGAAGGGGTCGGCGGCACGACCAACCACTGGGGCGGGTTGCACTGGCGCTTCTTGCCCGCCGATTTTCGTATCCGCAGTGAAATCACCCAGCGATATGGGGCGCGCGCGATTCCGGCCGATATGACGATCGCGGACTGGCCGGTGAGCTATGACGAGCTCGAGCCCTATTTCGACAAGTTCGACAAATTGTGCGGCGTGTCGGGAAAAGCCGGAAATCTCAGAGGCAACAAAATCGCCGGCGGCAATGTTTTTGAGGGTCCGCGTCAGAACGAATATCCCAATCCGGCAATCAAGACTTCGGCCGGTGGGATGTTGTTCGGCAAAGCGGCGCAGGAAGTGGGATTCCATCCCTTCCCGACGCCGTTCTCCGCGCCGTCACAGCCTTACACAAATGTCTATGGCATCGCGCTCGGACGTTGCGAATATTGCGGCTTCTGCGGCCGGAATTCTTGCGAAGCAAATGCCAAAGCGACATCGGCCACCCATGTCATGCCGGTGCTGCGCAATGATCCGAAATACACGCTGAGGGTCCGCGCTTTCGTCAAACGGATCAACTACGACAGACGTGCGAAGAAAGTCACCGGCGTCATCTGGGTCGATATGAAGACCGGCGAGGAATACGAGCAGCCCGCCGGAATGGTGATTCTCTCGGGCTTCACGCTCGGCAACACCCATATGATGCTCTATTCGGGCATCGGGGAGCCGTATGATCCGAAGACCGGCCGGGGCGTGGTCGGAAAGAATTACTGCTATCAGTTCGAAGCGAATGGCACCGCCTTTTTCGAGAACAAGGTGCTCAATCCCTTCATCGGCTCGCCGGGTGATCGCATCGCCTTCGATGATTTCAATGGCGAGAATTTCGACCATTCGGGTCTGGGCTTTTTCGGCGGCGGTTATATCGTCGGCGGCAGCGGTGCGTCACCGCCGATCGGCGGCCGCGCATTGCCCGAAGGCTCGCCGCAATGGGGCGCCGAATGGAAAAAGCAAACGGTGAAATGGTACTACAGCGTAATGGACTTCAACACACAGGGATCGGTTTACGCCAATCGCGCCAACTATCTCGATCTCGACCCCACCTATAAAGACGCGATCGGGCGTCCGCTGCTGCGGATGACTTATAACGGCACGGATAACGACCATAAGATGTCGCGCTATCTGCTGTCGAAGCTCGAGATCGTCGTCAAGGCAATGAATCCGACGAGCTATTCGCTGCGTCCGAGGCCGCGGACGTTCACCATCGTGCCGTATCAATCGACGCACAATACCGGCGGTACCATGATGGGCAGCAATCCGCGCGACAGCGTTGTGAACCGGTATGGGCAATCATGGGCGGCCGACAATCTGTTCCTCACCGGCGCGTCTCTCTTCCCGCAGCAACACGGATACAATCCGACCGGAACGCTCGGCGCGATCACCTATCTCACAGCGGAAAAGATTGTGAAGGACTACGTCAGGAATCCCGGTCCGCTGGTGCACGCTTAAAGTTTCGATTCAGGAGAACGGCATGCGTTTATTGATTACGGGCTTGCTTCTCGGCGCAGGCACTTGTGTCGCAATGCCCGCATTTGCTGCCGATGCCAATCACGGCAAAGAACTGTTTACTGCTTGTGCAGCGTGCCACACAGAACGGCCCGACGCGCTGGGACCAAGCCTGAAAGGAATTGTCGGGCGCAAATCCGCATCGCTCGA
>JAGWSK010000431.1 GCA_028869355.1 Alphaproteobacteria bacterium
AGGTCGTACTCGATTGCAGCAAGCTCGATATCGATCTTCGCCGCGCCATCGGACACGCCCATGAGGCCGAGCGCACGCCCTACGGGTGATATCATACGGCTTCATCGTGACACGATCGCGCGCGAATGGATGAAGTGGAGCTGACGATGAAAGCGGAAGAGACTTCGGGCCGCGTAGCGGTGATCACGGGCGGGTTTGGCGCGTTGGGTCAGGTCGTCGCTGCCGCAGCGATCGAGCATGGATTTCATGTCGCTGTGCTTGGCCACACGGCCGAACCTCCAGCCAGCCTTGCCCGCGGGCTTGGGCCGAATGCATTCCTGCTCGGCGGCGTGGATCTCGCCGATGAAGCCGCTGCGACTACGGCCATGAAAGCGGTGGTGTCGCGTTTCGGACGCACCGACGCGCTGTTGAACATCGCGGGAGGGTTCCGCTGGATCAAGATCGAAGACAGCCACTCGGCCGATCTCGAATTGCTGTTCCGGATGAATGTGCAAACCGCTGCGAATGCCATACGTGCGGCGCTTCCGGCGCTCAAAAAGTCTCCCGCCGGCCGTATCGTCAATGTCGGCGCGCTCGCCGCGGAAAAGGCCGCCGCCGGCATGGGTCCATACGCGGCGTCCAAAGCCGCGGTGTTGCGATTGACCGAGGCGCTTGCCGAAGAACTCAAAGATGCGGGCGTTACGGTCAACGCAGTGCTGCCCTCGATCATCGACACGGCGCAAAACCGAGCCGACATGCCGAAGGCGGACTTCTCCCGCTGGGTTGCACCGGGTGATTTGGCTGAGGCGATGTTGTTCCTGGCCTCGGAGAAAGCCAGAGCCATCACCGGGGCCAGGATCGCTGTACCAGGCCGAGTCTGAAGCAAGGACAGGGTCGGGGTGGATGTGATACGTTGACGTATCGCTACGATACGGTTACGTTTCATAAGTCCAGTTAGGAGAAGTCACGATGACCGCGTGTGTTCGCTACATCGTCAATGATGTCGGCGCCGCAATCGAGTTCTACACAAAGAATCTCGGTTTCAAGCTCGAGATGCATCCGGCTCCGCCTTTTGCCGAGATTTCGCGAGGCGACCTGCACCTTTATCTCACGCAACCCTCCGGTATGGGAGGCGGATCATCGATGCCTTCCGGTGAGCAGCAAAAGCCCGGCGGTTGGAATCGCATTCACCTCATCGTCGAAGATTTGGACAGCAAAATTGCAAGCCTCAGGGCTTCGGGCGGTCATTTCCGCAACAATGTCATTCAAGGTGCCGGCGGCAAGCAGATCTTGCTGGAGGATTCGTCGGGCAATCTCATTGAGTTGTTCCAGCCAAATACTGCCGAATATCGCGCACCCGGGTCAGGCCATGAGGCGAAGCAGAAATGAGTAATGCTGCGGGCTCACGCCCGTGATTTAAGCGAAACCATGCGTGACGCAGATATTGAAAAGCCGGCCGATCCCAGGATTGCCCGTTCCCGCCAGGTCATCCTTCGCGCAGCCCTCGAAGAACTCGGCGAGGCTGGATACGGGGCTTTCACGATCGAATCCGTGGCCGCGCGGGCCGGCGTGGGTAAATCCACAATTTACCGGCACTGGCCGGACAAGCTCGCCCTGGTATCCGATGCATTCAAGACGCTCCACGAAGTCGCTGCACCCGACCTTGTCACCGGCTCACCAAGGGAGCGGCTCAAACGCATCCTGCAACACGTGGCCGAGACGGTTGTCAGTTCAACTTTCTCCGCCTGCATTCCCGCACTCATTGATGCCGCAGAGCGTGACCGTGACCTGAGAAAATTTCACCATCAATTTCAACGGCAGGCACGAAAACCACTGATCCGGTTGATTAGCGATGGTGTCGCTGCCGGTGAATTCGCCTCTGTCGATCCCGAACTGGCGGCTCTTGCCCTTCTCGGCGTGATTTTTTTTCGGCGGCTGATGACAAATGCGCCGTTTGATCCGCGCCGGATCGATGATTTGATCGATGCGGTGCTGCCAGCCGCGTCGCGCAATGCGCGGCTGCTTTTGGCCGCAAGGCAACCGTGAACAGTGGGTGGTATCGGTGCGGTTGGTTTACCGCGCAATATGACGCGCCACATTTAGTGGGCTGGAGCGGTCATGGCATTTTTTCCGCGGACATGATGTTCATCGGCATCATCCGGGCGTTTTTGGCGAGTTGCGCCCGAAGTTTTGCGACCGCGGTGTCTTTGACCGGCATGTCCCCGAACGTCAATTCCCGGGTGACACCAATACAAAGGCGCTCAACGAGGCGGCACAGGCGATAACGGCGCCTGCGATTGCTGCGATGTGCACATTGAACAGTAATTCACCGCCGGTCGCGCCGAGTATCACCCCGACAAGCGCGGTCGCGATGACTCCGCCAAGGCGCGACACGGCACTGTTGAATCCCGATGCTGATCCG